>CAZDTI010000005.1:0-9704 GCA_964508085.1 uncultured Saprospiraceae bacterium
TCTAGTTGACAACTGTGGTCGTTTAATTAATAATGGCTAGTTAAGGTGAAAGGGGTTGTAGGAGTTGGATGCACCATTTCAACGAGAGATTTACAGACCGGATTTATTTTATTCATCGGAGAGAAGTATGTTTAAAAAATAATGTAAAGCGGATTTATATCAATCAATAGAACTACTACCCCCCATCTTCCTCATATACTCATCCCAATCGTAAAACACAGCTTCGGTTTTCACAAAGACCATAGCTCCTCGCCCTTTATTGTATCGTAATAACAAAGTATCTCCATCACATTGAAAACCATAGACGGAATTCATAGCGATCCGCATACTATCCAAGCCCCAAGCTGGTTCCCGCATTTGACTGTCCTCAAATTGATTGACCTGGATCCCTTCTTCCGTCAGTTCATAGCTACCAGAAATCACATTGGATAAAGACTGCCCTTCGAAAGTACCTGCACCGATTTCTTCATCATAATCAAACTGGATTATGACTTTGAAAAACTTATCAAAGCGCCAAGGACGCTCCGTTTCCGTTTCTTGGATCACATCTTTATAGCTGATTAATTCCCACTTTATACTCTCTGTGAAAAAGCAGGGAAGTTCCTCCGGATCTGGTGTAACCGGAAGGAAATAGAGAAGAAATGATACGATTAACCAGAAACGCATAGTGTTTTTTGATATGTTTGGTGATGCGCAAAGATACGGTTTTAATTACTTTTTGTTACGTGTTAAAGGGGGGGGAGAATGGCAGTTGAAGGTGAACAAGGGTTTCCCTCAATCGCGTACTATTACGTTAGTGGGAAACCCTTATCTACCCTCATCCACCCTCTTAATGCCCATGCCCATGCTCCAAAGCCTCTTCTTCCTCTTTATTCACCGCTGGAGCACCTTCTGTCGCTTGTCTGTTTATTAAATGTCCAAAAAACAAAGCGTTCGTAAATATCTTGTTAGTGCCTAGCCAGAAGCCTCTGAAATTCATGTTGTCTGCCAAGGCGATGACGCGTCCGTTACCATGGCTGGTAACTGTAATGGCCGCTGCATTATTTATTAACTTTTGATTCTTTTTGGAAGCGTAACCTGCCAGCAAAGATTTGCGAGAATAGACAGAAGGGGTGGAGTAAGCATTTTTTCCCAACTCCATCGCCATCGTACCTCTACGAAAAACGGGAAGTACTTTATCTCTATAGCCGTAGGTTAATGGATGACTAAGGTCTAATTCCGTTTGAAAAATCGCGCCACCAATTACTTGTGCACCGCTAGTAGCGGAACGACTGGCATAAGGCCGTCTTGCTTTGTTTTTATTTTTAGACTTAGTTCCTGTTTTATAACTGACGTTAGCTAGTCCTTTTGATTTCGCCCAGTTGATGGCGTTACCCGAAACAACTAGTACTCCACCATTACTAATCCATGTTTTTATTTTGGAAACGGCATTTTTAGATAGGGAGTTGTAAGAGCCACTGACCATAACGATACTATTGTATTTGCTTAAATCTACATTCCCTAGTCGGTCTGTGGGGACGATGGTCGGAGGCATTTCATAACGCTGATCGAGCAAATGCCAGACTTCTCCCACATCATAGGAGCGAGTACCTGAACCAGCTACCAATAATACTTTCGGTGTTTTTAGTAAGGCAAAAGTTCTACTGCCTAAATCTCTACCTTTTGAGGTTAGCCCGGTTGAAACGGGATGAAAAACAATATTGTTTTCTTTTGCAATTTCAGAGAGTTTCTGATAAAGAATAAGGCTATTATTTTTTTGTTCTGATGCGGTGAAGTTGAGTTGGTTTTGGACAGGGATCAAGATCGTACCTCTTCGGAAACTACGATTGCCATTTTGAGTGGCGATGCTAAAAGGAGAGTTGGCCACCTTAGTGCGGATGCCTTTTTGCAAAAGCTTATTCAAAACCTTAGGGGCATAATAATCATCCCACTCCATTAGGTAAGCATAATCCGTTTGTCGGAAATCAGCAGCGGTGTATTCATGTGTTTTGACTTGCTTTCCCTTTGCTGAAAATGACCTGGCATCCAGTGCAGCATAATCCAGATTGAAAGCTAGTGGTAAAGTCCAAGCAGATACATCGTAGAAAAGACTGTCTGTAAAAGATGTTCTGGTTTCAAAAATAGATTGAATTAACTTTGTTTGCTTTTGTAACAATGGAACTACGTACGCTTGTCCTTTTTTAAATTGTTTTCCGTTTTTATTAATATCCTTGTCTATAGCGTAAACCTCGATTTGATGACGATTCAATAATTCAACAAAATGCGCGAGTCGACTATTGTCATAATTTTCGCCGAAGACATAAGCTTTCTCATTTAAGCTCTGAGCTTCTTTAACCGCATTTTTATAAAAATTACGTTTGTAGTTTAACAATTCCATCCGCATTTTCAGAGCGGCTTGTTGTGTTGACAAAGAAGCCGCCACCTGATTTCGAATGGTGTACGCAAAAGTCATTGTCCCATTTTGGGTTTCTCGAATGTGTCCTCTGGAACTGGCCTGCTCAAATAGAATCCCAATACTTCCATTAACATCGGGGTAAGTAGAACCTTTACCATAGTAGAAATCATCAAAAGACTCTTCTGAATAATAAAGCGAACCCAGCTTGTCCAGCTGAGCAGCATGATAATTTCCGATTTCCTTGGTTAAATCCTGATTTCGTTGCGGCGTAATGGGATTGGTTCGGGAAGGAATTCCCGGCTGGAAAAAGAAAGTAGCATTAGAACCCATTTCATGATGATCGGTCAAAATGTTTGGAATCCATTCATGAAAAATGTTCAAACGTCCCTGGCTCTCCGGATGTACAGCCAAGAGCCAGTCTCGATTTAAATCAAACCAATAATGATTGGTTCGGCCACCCGGCCAGCTTTCGCTAAATTCTCGGCTGTCTGGATTACTTGAAGGGTTTTTACTTTTGTGCATGTTGACCCAGGTTGAAAAACGATGTAATCCATCCGGATTGAAACATGGATCTAACAATATGACTACATTGTCGAGTAGCTCTGCTACTTCCTTGCTCTGGCTCGCTGCCAAATGATAAGCAACGACCAAGGCCGCATTCGATCCACTGGATTCATTCCCATGCACACTATACCCCTGGAGTACCACCGAAGGCAAATTGTCAATGTCAACCTTAGCGCTTTCGGCAGGGTTACTCAACTGCTGATGTTGTTTTTTTATCGCTTCAATATTACCCAGATTCTTTTCAGAACTTATGGTAAGTACCACCAAGGGACGACCTTCATGCGATCGAGCGTATTCTCGCAGTTGCACCCTATCTGAAGCCGCAGCCAATGCTCGCATGTAATAACTGAGCTGATCATGACTCACATGCCAGTCGCCAACTTGATAACCGAGAACAGATTCCGGCGTTGGAATATTGGTATCATAGGTTTCAGAAGGAAGATAGTAGGAGAGGGGTTGTCCCTGTGCTAGAATTTGAGTAGAAATGAATGATAATAGGAATATAAAAAGGTAAGATTGTTTCATGTTGCAGCGTTTGTAGTTTAAGGCTGCTAAGGTCGGAATATTTCAACTATTAACCATTAACTGTTAACGATTAACTTTCCCGCTATCGCATATTGCGTGATTTTAGAACAAGTAAGGGTTTATTTTTAGTGCATTTATAAACCGCTCCTGTTAAGTTGTACAATGAAATCTTTGATAACACAGTAGTGAGAAGTTAACAGTTAAGGTGAACGGTTAATAGTTGCCTTACGGATTCTTCTTGGCAAAATTCAAAATATCTCTTCCGCCCAATAAATCAATCATTGCCATTCTAATCTCTTGTAGATACTTGCTCCGATGAGCCATGACATTTCTTATCCGTTTTACAATAACTTCGTCGGATTCCAGAACATCTGAAAAGGCATCTTCCAGCTTCCGCATTTGGTAAGCAGCTTCCATTTTTGTGATTGCCGAAGATTGTTGAAGTTGAAAGTACTGGTACATTTCTTCTACAACTGTTGCTGCCCGATGGGCGTGTATGTAGCGAAGCGCTTCAATCGTGAGCATTAAATTTTCGGGATTAGTTTGTTTGATGAAATCTAGGAGGGTATTTCTTTTGGTGAAAAACTGTTCGAGTTTTAGTAGTTCATATTGAAAAAGAAGAGGACTATAGTTTTCTTGGAAATGTCCGGCTTGGTCTCCATCACCAGGGAAGCGTTCCATTCCTTCAGGAACCAGTTCTGCTATGGTCTCATCTATTTTGAGCACAGAGTGCCATTCGTATTGCTTGCCAGAAGAAACCATAGAATGCATGGCTTGATGTTGTGCACCTTTACTAAAAAGTTGAATATTATCTAACAATATACTTCCATTATAAGGTTCCTGCGTTTGGTCGTCATAATAAGCTTGTAAAAAAAGGAATTCAAAGTTCTGTTGTGGCATAAGTAAAAACTGATGTTCATTCCAATCCACATCATTTATGACAGGACTTTCCGCTAATAATTGGTAAGTTTCACAAACCCGGTCACCACCAAAAATCCTAAGAATGACCCCTTTGGTATATTCCATCTCAATCTTGAATTTCTTACTTCGACTAATGCAAGTCGCTGGTTTTGCCAATTGAACGGTCAGCACATAATTAGAATCCTTTTTTAGCTCCTGACTCAATGGAGCCCCAATCATTTCCTGTGTGTCATTATCCCGAGTAACCATCATCAGATAGTTGAAACCATGTGCTGCGCTATGCTTAACATTGTGGAAGGCGCTCAATTCACTGTGTACATCCGGAGCCGTTTCATTGTTTGGCCCACAGTCGATCCAGCCAGGAATCTCCGTGCTCCGTTTACCGGGTTCTGCAATTCCCTGTTCAAAAGAAGCATTGTTGATAGGAAGCTGAGTTTGCGCAATGAGGCAAAGGTTCAGTAAAAGAAAAGTAAGAGTAAGGTGAAGCTTTAACATATTATCGGGTCTTGTAAATGGTTTGGGGCATTTTCAAAGACTGTACGAAGATAGGGAATTTATTTACGTTCCCAAAACTTCCAATTTATCCGTCGTTTCTTCTTTTTAGGCTTAACCAATATGTAACGAAGAGATACACCTGTAGTCGTGTTTAGAAATTGATTGCCCCCCACAACATTCAAGTTGGGTTGTATATCCAGAGATACGGCCATCCTACCAACTGCCAATTCCAGACCGGTTATCGCAGCCACGCCTGACGGATTTTTATATTCCTCTTCTAATGTAGAATTATTGTTGTACCAACTTTTGTGCAAACCTAATCCGTAATAAAGATTTAGTCTTTTGAAAAAGATTTTCTGATGTTGTTCTGCTAGAACGATGATCGAGTTTAAACTGGAATTTCCAGATCCAACCTGGAGAATGCCTTCCAAAGTAAATTTCTTATACACGAGTTGCTGGATAGAAAGGCCAATGGTTTTTTCACTTCCTAATCGGATACCTGCTGCCGTTCGGTAATGTTGTGCCTGACTTTCGTTGTAGCTAAATAGAAGAGTGAAGAGAAGAAGAACGATTCGATGCATGGGTGTTGATTTTTTAGAGAAACGAAAACGATCTTATTGAAATTGTCTTTTTTAAGTCTAAAAGCAACCTCAACCCATACTTCCACACCCTTAATTAGGTAAGTGACTCGCAAAACAAGTGCTTTAAGGTTGTAGTTCACCGTGAAACGGGCCCAGAATGCAGTTTTACAATTGCTATGAAAAGAAATTTTTATCCTATATCCTCCATAAAAAAATCCGTACTTTTACCGCCTAAATAAATGCAATACTGATTTGCAGTCCTTCCGAGTAGCCTATTCTGAGCCAGTCCGACTGTCGCAGACGAGTTGGGCTTGTTCAAGGGGGGCGTAGCGAATCGAGGAATACACCACACTTCATGAAAATAGGCCTCATTGGTACCGGACACCTCGGGAAAATACACCTGAAATGCATCCAACTTGTCGAAGAACTCGAACTTGTAGGTTGCTACGATATTGATACCGCATTATGCCAAACCATCGCTGCGGAGAAGGGGATTATCGCTTTTGACTCTCCTGAAGCTCTAATGGCCGCTGTTGACATTGTTGACATCGTAACACCTACGATTGCTCATTTTGCCTTAGCAAAAGCAGCTTTAGAGCAGGGGAAACACGTTTTCATAGAGAAACCGTTAACACATACAGTTGAAGAAGCGAAAGAGCTTTTGGATTTGTCAAGAATAAAAAACAGAAAAGTACAAGTAGGACATGTAGAGCGATTCAATCCGGCCTTCCTATCTTTGGAAGGAAAGAGCTTATCTCCCATGTTTATTGAAGCACATCGCTTGGCTATGTTTAACCCCAGAGGAACAGACGTGTCCGTAGTGTTAGATTTGATGATTCATGATATTGATATAGTGCTCAGTATGGTCAAATCGCCTTTGAAACGTATTTCTGCTAGTGGGGTAGCAGTAGTCAGTGATACACCAGATATCAGTAATGCTCGTTTGGAATTTGAAAATGGCTGCGTGGCAAATTTGACGGCAAGCCGACTATCGCTCAAACAAATGCGGAAAGTGCGTCTTTTTCAGAAAGATGCATACATAAGTCTGGATTTCTTGGACAAGAAAGCGCAGATTATTCGTTTGTATGGAGAGGAAGCAGCGGATATGCCACAAAGTGAGAACCTACTCGAATTGGATACGGCTAATGGCCAAAAGTTTATCCATATTGATATGCCAGAGATAGCAGATAATAATGCCATCAGAATGGAGTTGGCTTCTTTTCACAAAAGCATTGTTGAAGATACGCGGCCCTTAGTGGATGTTGAAGATGGTTATTTAGCACTAAAGGCCGCTCATGAAATAATTCAGGTAATGAATGAAAATAAACTAAAACAAAATTTATTATGAAACAACTTTCACTATTGCTCGCAGTACTATTATTATTCTCTTGTGATGTCATCAACCCAGATGAAGATGAACCAACTTATCTGACCATAGAAAGTATGGATCTTCAAGCCAGCAGTTCGGAAGGTGGAAACACCCACAATATAGAAGATGCTTGGGTTTATATTAATAGCAATTTGGTTGGTATTTACGAAATGCCAGCAACCTTTCCGGTTTTAAATAAAGGAGAGCAAGTCGTCGAAGTTTTTGGCGGAATCAGAAGAAATGGTCGATCGGATCTTCCTGAATCGTATCCTTTTTTCGAAAGGGATTCTATAACAATAGATTTAGATACTGGCTCTGAATTGGTAGTAAGCCCTACTGCAACTTATCGAGATGATGCTAGGTTTATTTTGGTTGAACAATTTAATAATCCAACGACCTTAATGGATTTTAATGCAGATAATATTGCAGAAACGAAGATGGAAATCATTACCGGAGCGGAGAGTTTGGACGGATCCTCTGGGATTATCCGGGTTGATACGGCTAATAACGTTTTTGATATTGGATCTGTTACTTTAGAAGAGTTGCCTACGACTGCCAATCCTTTCTACGCAGAAATGGACTTTAAATCAGATTTAGAGATGTTCATTGGTTTAGTGGGCTATGATGCTTTTAACAATGTCATTTTCAGTGATTTTCTACAAGGTATTAAATCTTCTGATGAATGGAAAAAAATATATATAGACCTCACTACTGCGATGGGGGGGGTACGGAGTGAGCCTGGACTTTCTTACTATCGCTTGCATTTTACCGCTTTTCTCGATTTGAATAATGCAGAAGGAGTAATCGAAGCTGAAATTTTACTGGACAATTTGAAGTTGCTGAAATTTGAATAAGCGTAGAAGGTTTGACATGTTTTTTTATGGATTTGCAGACTTCCTGGCTGCCATGATGGCTTGGGCTTGTTTTTATATTTATAGAAAAAGAATAGAAAACATTGTCCCGGACTGGACCATTTTGGAAGATCCAAATTTCTGGTACGGCATCGTACTCATTCCCACCTGTTGGGTTTTGTTGTATTCTATTTTTGACAAATACACCGACATCTATCGAATGTCAAGACTGGCCACAATGGCGCGTACTTTTTTCCTTTCTTTTGTTGGAGTGGTTTGCTTGTTTTTCACCCTAATTCTCGATGATTTTGTCCGTGATTACCACACTTATTATCAATCCTTTTTAGTGCTCTTAACTTGTCACTTCAGTATCACCATTTTTTTTAGAATCCTTTTATTGACCCGAGCTAATAGACGATTGAAAAAAGGAATAGTTAGTTTCAATACCCTTATTATCGGTGGAAACCAGCGTGCTAAAAAATTATTTGAAGACATCAATTCTAAAAAAGTAGGCATCGGTTATAAGTTCATTGGTTTTGTGGATGCCAATGGAAAAGCAGATAGTGAATTGCTCGCTTACCTTTCTCGACTTGGAAAGTTAAAAGACCTTTTAGCTATTATTAAAAAAGAAAAGATTGAAGAAATTATAATCGCTGTAGAACGATCAGAACACAATAAAGTAAAAGGGATCCTTAACGTACTTTTTGATTTAAATGATAAAATTCACATTAAAATCATTCCGGACATGTATGACATTCTCCTTGGTAGTGTGCGGATGAATCAGGTCTTTGGTGCAGTTCTTATAGATATACAGGCGGACATTATGCCTCGCTGGCAGAAAATTGTAAAAAGAGTGTTAGATGTATCCGTTTCTATTTTCTTTTTAGTGGTTTTATTGCCGCTCTATTTGTTTATTTGTATCCGTGTTCGTTTATCTTCCGATGGCCCCATCCTATTTCGGCAAGAACGAGTTGGCCTCAACGGAACCCCTTTTTACATCAACAAATTTCGTTCGATGTATATCGATGCTGAAGCCAGTGGCCCGCAGTTGGCTTCATCGAATGACAATCGGATAACACCTTGGGGGAAAACAATGCGTAAGTATCGTTTGGACGAGTTACCTCAATTTTGGAATGTGCTCATAGGAGAAATGTCTTTGGTGGGCCCTCGTCCCGAACGGCAGTTTTATATCGATAAAATAGTAGCAGAAGAACCCCATTATAAGCACCTCCTTAAGGTGCGTCCGGGTATCACTTCCTGGGGGCAGGTGAAATATGGGTACGCCTCTAATTTGGAAGAGATGCTACAACGTCTTAAATTTGACCTGCTTTACGTTGAAAACCGCTCACTCAGCCTTGATTTTAAGATCTTGTTTTATACTCTTATGGTTTTAGTACAGGGAAAAGGACAGTGAAAATAACGTAATGGTTCAACATTTAGTGGATGAGGTAGATACGGTGGATGAGGTAGATGGGGTTTCCTATACCGTGAAATTATGCGAATAGAAGAAACCTCATCTACCTCAGCCACATCACCTCATCTCCATTTTACTAAGTAATGAAAAGCTAAAAATCCGCCAATGCCAGAAGATTTCCTTAAAGAAAAAAAACATCGCCAGTCTATCATTTCTCTGCTACTTGAAATGACAGATGCTGATAATTCCCTCAATGCACGCGAAGAAAAGTTCATTCTTGATGTCGCTACCCATCTGAAGTTGACCCCTTCAGACATTCAGGAAGTAAAAGACAATAGAGAGAAGTTCCCCTTCAGTCCACCTGCTCAAGAACACGAGCGGATGAATATCTTCTACTTTATTTTATTCGCAATGGCGGTAGATGGAGAAATTAAACAGGAAGAAGAGCGCTTTGCTTATCAGGCGAGTTTGCGCCTTGGTTTCAATGATCGAATGACAGCTGATCTTTTGGTAGTAATGAAACGGTATTTGAATAAAAAGATGCCGCCGGATGCGCTGTTAGGGGAGGTGAAGAAGTATATGAATTGAG
>CAZDTI010000005.1:9804-37046 GCA_964508085.1 uncultured Saprospiraceae bacterium
TTTAGGTAAATTTACCCCACAATGACTCAAATCCTTGGATGTATTTTATATTAAATCTATATTCGCAAATCGTTAACTAGATTTAATCTTAATAAGAATAAGGAATGACAGCAATACCATTAAGCGAACTTAAAGTAGGCCAAACAAAGAGTCTTTGCCAGTTTGAAGATGCGCAGCTAGGAGGTAAATTAATGGCCATGGGTATGCTACCCGGAGCCAATATTGAATTGGTCAGAAGAGCAATAGCAGGAAATACATTATACATCAAATTCAATGGCTACTGCTTGGCCATCCGTCGCTCAGAGGCTATGAGTATTTTATTGAACTAAATTGAGTCTTAAAGAAAGATACTTCTAACTAAACTATTGCTTACTTTTCAAGAGAACCTTCCTTTTCACCAATATGTTTATGCGGGTGGAAGATCCCCTTTAGGGGCAGGGGGTTGCGCTGGCAAAAGTGCATAGTAACTATACAAATCTACACATGCCAGAGGGGACCGGCGACCACAACATACAACGAATAGCCCTTTTGGGAAATCCAAACAGCGGCAAAACTTCTGTTTTTAATAAACTCACTGGCTTACGCCAAAAAACAGGCAACTTTCCCGGCGTTACCGTCGATAAAAAAGTCGGAACCGCTATTTTACCCGATGAGTCTTCCATTACCATTATTGATTTTCCAGGGACCTATAGCTTGTATCCAACTAGCTTAGACGAACGAGTCGTCGTACAAACGTTTTCCAATCCAAAAGACGGTAATTATCCCGATGCAGTTTTGTACATCGCGGATTCTACACAGTTGGAAAAACACCTTTTGCTGTTTACACAAATTCAAAGTCTGGGATTACCCATGTTGTTGGGATTGAATATGAGTGACCTTATTAAGAAGTCCTCCATTGAACCTGACTTGGCTCAGTTAAGTAAAGACCTAGGAGTACCAGTTGTGTTGTTTAGTGGTAGAACGGGAGATGGAATAGATCAACTTAAATCAGCACTTCAAAACTTAACAAAGAATACCCCAGAATACAATTCCCAAATAAAAAAAGATTATCGTTTTTCAAAAGAAGAAAAAAATCTGGTAGAAGCATTGACACCATTTCTGGAAGAACGTAATCCATATCAATTATTATTGACCGCTCATCATCACGAATGGTTGCCACATCTAACGGCTGCCCAACGAATCAACATCAAGCAACGGATGGATGAGTATTCCTTTGAACCTCTCCGGTATCAAGTGCGCGAAACAATGCAACGATACGATGGTTTTCTACCCACCGTACAAAAAGTTTTACGGCAAACCGATCCTTCTTCAGAAAAGCAAACAGACCGAATCGATCGGATTGTAACGCATCCAGTAGCGGGACCATTTATATTCTTTGCTTTGATGCTCCTCGTTTTTCAAGCTATTTTTAGTTGGGCCAGTTATCCAATGGATTTGATAGATGCCGGCTTCGGCGCTTTGACTGATTTGGTTACAACAGTCCTACCGGAATCCTGGTTCCGTGATTTATTGACAGATGGAATTCTAGCTGGTCTAGGTGGTGTCTTGATTTTTATACCACAAATTGCCATACTCTTTTTTTTAATATCCATATTGGAAGAAGTGGGGTACATGTCTCGAGCGGTTTACCTTTTTGATAACCTGATGCGGAAATTTGGATTGAATGGGAGAAGTATTGTTGCCTTCGTATCTGGAGGAGCCTGCGCCATTCCCGCGATTATGAGTACTCGAACGATTAGCAACTGGAAGGAAAGGATCATAACCATTATGGTAACGCCGCTTATTAGTTGTTCGGCTAGGATTCCTGTGTATACCGTATTGGTGGCCTTTGTGGTTCCGGCTGGAGTGAATTATGGTATCTTTAATGCGCAAGGCTTGGTCTTCATGGGACTCTATCTTTTAGGAATTGTAGCAGCGCTGTTATCCGCTTGGGTGTTCCACAAGATTTTGAAAACAGAAGAGAAAAGTTATTTGCTATTAGAACTGCCCATCTACCGCCCACCCGTAGCACGGAATGTTTGGCTACATACCTACGAAAAAACAAAAGTTTTCGTTTTGGAAGCCGGGAAAGTAATCTTCGTAATTTCTATCGTCCTTTGGTTCTTAGCCAGCTATGCACCTGGTAATCAAATGGCGATTGCAGAGCAGGAAGCGATCACCTTAGCGACTACAAATCAGTTGGATGATTCGGCGAAAGACAACCTAATCGCTTCTAAAAAAATAGAAGTCTCTTACGCTGGTCACTTAGGCAAACTCATAGAACCTGCTATTCGGCCACTCGGTTTTGATTGGAAAATAGGTATTGCCCTCATTACCTCTTTCGCAGCTCGGGAAGTCTTTGTTGGCACCATGGCCACCATCTACAGTATCGGAAGCGATGCAGAGGAAGGTTCGGTTATTGACCGTTTGGCTTCCGTAAGAAATCCACTAACTGGAGACTTGGTCTATACTCGCGCGACTGCTTTATCCTTACTCATCTTCTATGTATTTGCAATGCAATGTATGGCAACACTAGCCGTTGTTCGAAGAGAAACCAAAAGCTGGAAATGGACGTTCCTGCAATTTTTCTATATGACAGCACTGGCTTATTTTGGGAGCTTGTTGGTGTTTAATATCTTTTCTTGACTTATTCGAGCTAAACGCCCTGCGATATATGGCACGAATTGCTGTCATTCTGAGGATTTGCTGTTTATTCTTATCGACACTAAACCCATAGCGTAGATAAGTGTTCCTCCTGTCATCCTGAGCGAGCATAGCGAGTCGAAGGATAAGGAGGTCAACCCCCTTTTGTATTTCGAGTGGAGCGCAGCGGAATTGAGAAATCTAACTCCTTTCTAAAAACAAGTTTCTCTTGAGGAAAGGCTTTCCGAACTCTTGCTCTGCGCGAAGGCCATCTTACGGAGTTCAGAAAACCAATACCACAGATAAAGCGAATTAAAAAAAAGCTTGTCATTCTGTGGGAGCACAGCTAATCGAAGAATTTTCGTATTATTACCGCCTAAACAAAACCTCGGAGATGAACGTTGAAAAGATAGAATCAGCCTAAAAAGGCAGACAAGTTCATCAAAGACACAATCGTATAAAACATGTCCACACCATACCCACACCTCCTTCGTCCACTTGATCTTGGTTTTACCGAACTAAAAAACCGAGTGCTCATGGGCTCTATGCACACCGGTCTTGAGGAAACAAAAAACGGTTTTCATAAAATGGCTACCTACTTTGCAGAGCGCGCTAGCGGAGGTGTTGGCCTAATCGTAACAGGAGGAATTGCGCCTAATCGAGCTGGTTGGGTATCTCCCTTCACTGCCAAGCTAACGACTAAAAGAGAAGCAGGCCACCACAAAAAAGTAACAACTGCTGTTCATGAAGCTGGAGGGAAAATTTGTATGCAAATTCTGCACACTGGACGTTATGCTTATCATCCGTTTGGCGTAGCGCCTTCTGGATTGAAAGCACCGATTTCCCCATTCAAACCTTGGGTACTCAGTCAAGGAGGAATAAAAAGTACGATCAAAGCATTTGTGAAGTCAGCCCAGTTGGCAAAGGAAGCGGGTTATGATGGCGTAGAAATAATGGGCTCTGAAGGTTACTTAATCAACCAGTTCATCGTTACTAAAACCAATAAAAGAACAGATCAATGGGGAGGTTCTTACGAAAATAGGATTCGATTTCCATTAGAAATTGTTCGGCAAGTAAGGGAAGCCGTTGGTCCGGAATTCATTATCATTTACCGTTTGTCAATGCTGGATTTGGTCGATGATGGTAGTACTTGGGAAGAGGTTGTTCAGTTGGCGCAAAAAATAGAAGCAGCTGGAGCAACGATTATCAATACTGGAATTGGTTGGCATGAAGCTCGAATTCCTACGATTGCAACAATGGTCCCACGTGGTGGATTCAGTTGGGTGACCAAGCGCTTGATGGGGGAGGTAAAGATCCCATTAATAACTACGAACAGAATCAATACGCCGGAAATTGCAGAAAAAATATTAGCAGACAAGCACGCAGATATGGTCTCTATGGCTCGCCCATTTTTGGCGGATGCCGACTTTGTCAAAAAAGCAATGGAGAACCGAGCGGATGAAATCAATACTTGTATCGGTTGTAACCAAGCTTGCCTAGATCATGTTTTTCAAAAGAAGACTTCGAGTTGTCTGGTGAACCCCAGAGCTTGTCATGAAACGGAATTGGTTTATAAGCCAGCAACTAAAAAGAAAAAACTAGCGGTTGTAGGCGCAGGGCCTGGTGGACTGGCTTTCGCCACCATTGCTGCCGAGCGTGGACATACTGTTGACCTTTTTGATGCTGCATCAGAAATTGGTGGCCAGTTTAATATGGCTAAGAAAATTCCAGGGAAAGAAGAATTTTACGAAACGGTTCGTTATTTCAATCGGCAAATAGAACTGACAGGGGTTAATTTGCAGTTGAATAAAAAAGTAGTTGCAGAGGAATTGTTAGAAGGTGGTTATGATGAAATTGTTTTGGCTACAGGAGTAACTCCACGTCAGATCAATTTACCTGGGATAGACCACCCCAAAGTATTGTCTTACATTGATGTATTAAGGCACGGAAAAGAAGTTGGGAAGTCAGTAGCGCTAATTGGTGCTGGTGGGATTGGTTTTGACGTTGCGGAGTTTTTGGTACACCATGGTAAATCGCCAAGCCTTGAAGTTGATCTCTTTATGAAAGAGTGGGGCGTTGATAAATCCTATGATGGCCGTGGAGGTTTGATGACAGCAGAACCTGAAGCTCCTGCCCGTGAGGTATTCCTGCTTCAACGTCGTTCTGGAAAACCTGGAGCTGGTCTTGGGAAAACCACTGGATGGATTCATCGCAGTGCTTTAAAGATGAAAAAAGTAAAGATGCTAAGTAATTGTAATTATGAAAAAATAGATGATGAAGGTTTGCATCTGACAGTTGGAAAAGAATACAAATTGCTGCCGGTTGATAATGTTGTCATTTGTGCAGGGCAAGTGCCGATGAAAGATTTGGAAGCGCCCTTATTGGCTAAAGGGATGAAGGTGCATTTGATAGGTGGAGCGGCAGAAGCGAGGGAGTTGGATGCAAAAATGGCGATTGGGCAGGCAGCGAAGTTGGCGGCGGAAATGTGATTGTTTGAAAAATAATAATTTAGAATTAAAGATTAGAAATTTATTGGGCGCACAGATTGAAGGGTAAACACTACAGCGCATTGATAGAGCTATGAATCTAGAGAGTGTAGCCAATCGCCTGTCATTCCGAGCGAGCGACGCTAGGAGCGAGTCGAGGAATGTTTCCACCGCCGATGCGACCACAACCAATCGGCCGGCTTCCGCAAAATAATCTCCTCCAACTTCCTCATATACAATTCCGTAATTTTCCCCTCCGAACAACGCTTCGGTTGCTCCTCCAAAACATGTAAAGTAACCTCATAAAAACCACGTCTCACTCTTTGCTGTTCAAAAAAAACAACAGGATAACCCGTCTTCCGAGCATAGTAATCTGCTCCATGTAAACAAGCAGTTTTCTGCCCTAAAAAATCCACCCACTGCGCCCGCTTCGTATTTGACGGACTTTGATCCATGATGAAAACATAAGCCGTCAACCGATCTTTAAAATCCTCAAAAGCTTTCGCCGTTTCTTTCATCCTTACCGTGCTCACCTTTTCAAATACCCGCGAATTCTGAATATAGTGATCGACATGTGGATTTTTGATAGGAGCAGTAATGCCAAGCGTATGATGTTTGATTTGTAAACCAATGGCTTGTGGACCCCATTCCCAGTTTCCATAATGGCAAGCGACTATAAAAACAGAGCGTTTGCTGTCGTAAATGTCGTCCAGAACCTCAGGGTTTAAGAATTTATAGCGACGAGTACATTCTTTTCCATTTAAACTCAGACCTTTAATCCCTTCAAACAAAACATCGCAAAGGTTGCGATAGGCACCCCAGATCAATTGTTGAATTTCTTCTGCTGATTTTTCAGGAAAGGCCAATTCCAAATTGCTTTTGATTACTTTGTAACGATACTTGATGACGTAGTAAAACAAAAAACGAAGTCCATCTGACAGCCAGTACAAAACTCGAAAGGGAACTAGCGAGAAAATGAAAATGAAAATCCGGAGGAGGTAGTAGGTTAGCCTTTGCATGGAAAATTTTGATTCATAAATCCTAGACTATACAGGCCGAAGATTAACTCTTGGTTCCTTAGAGGGCTAGGAGCGTTGCTCCGACAGCGTTTGTAGGACTTATTTTGTATTTTGCCGAAAGTTAGATAATTACTATGACCTTCTAGCTTTCTAACCTATAATTTTAATTTAATAATGAAACGTACTACCATTCTTTGTCTCTTTATTGCCCTACTGTTTTCAACCTGCAAAAATAACGAAACAACTACCTCAACTACTGCTACAAAAGAATACAATAGTTTAACAGATTATGTTAACCCCTTCATCGGAACGGGCGGTCACGGACATACTTTCCCCGGAGCCACAATGCCTTACGGAATGGTACAACTTAGTCCAGATACTCGACTCACAGGCTGGGATGGTTGTGGTGGTTATCATTACACTGATAGTATTGTTTATGGTTTTAGCCATACGCATTTGAGCGGAACGGGTGTTCCTGATTATGGCGATATTCTATTAATGCCTGTTTTAGATTCTGACTTACATATGGAAAATGGAGCTGATGGAAAAACAGGATATAAATCTTCCTTTTCAAAAAGTACCGAAGTCGCAGAAGCGGGTTATTATCAAATGCATTTGGATCGCTATGATATAGGAGTGAAATTGACGGCAAGTACCCGGGCTGGAATGCACGAGTATACCTTTCCAAAAGATAGAGGAAACGGTGCGGTTATCGTTGATTTGGTACATAGAGATAAAGTATTGAAAAGCTCTTTCGAACAAGTGAATAATCGAGAAGTAGCGGGAAGTAGAATTTCGGATGCATGGGCAAGAGAGCAACATGTTTACTTCGTTATTCAATTTTCTAAGGACATTACTAAAGTGGCAAGTAAGGAAAGTGAGAAAGGGTCTGTACATGCTTTGAACTTCGATACATCCGACGGAGAACCACTGTTGGCACGAGTAGGAATTTCTGCAGTAAGCATAGATGGCGCGCGTAAAAATCTGGAAACTGAAATGCCTGATTTTAATTTTGATAAATATAAGAAAGCAGCACAATCGGCTTGGGAAAAACAACTGGCCAAAATAGAAGTAGAAGGCGGAACGGAAGAGGAACGAACCATTTTTTATACGGCACTTTATCACACGATGGTAGTCCCAAATATCTATCAGGATGTTGATGGCCAATATCGGGGAATGGATTTAAAAATACATAAAGATGAAGCGAATAATCATACGCATTACACGGTGTTTTCGCTTTGGGATACCTACCGGGCTGCCAATCCTTTATATACCTTAATTGAACCTACAAGAACCAACGATTTCATCCGTACACTTCTTGACGATTACGAAAAAGGAGGCATACTTCCAATCTGGGAATTGAGTAGTAATTACACGGGGTGTATGATCGGTTATCACGCGATTCCCGTGATCGCAGATGCTTACCGAAAAGGAATTAGAGGCTACGATACGAAGTTGGCCTTAAAAGCAATGCAACACTCTGCAATTCAAGATCACCTTGGTTTGGAAGCTTATAAAGAGCTAGGTTATATCCCTGCAGAAAGGGAGTCTGAATCCGTTTCAAAAACCTTAGAATACGCTTATGATGATTGGTGTATTGCCCAAATGGCGAAAGAAATGGGAGAAGAAAAAATCTATGAAGAATTCACTAAACGTGCTCAATATTACAAGAATATTTACGACCCCAAAACGGGCTTTATGCGCTCAAAGAATAATAACAGTTGGATAGAACCTTTTGATCCCGCAGAAGTGAATTTCCATTTTACGGAAGCAAATTGTTGGCAATATACTTTTTATGTGCCTCAGGATGTAGATGGAATGGTGCAACGTTTAGGTGGGAATAAAGGACTGGAATCAAAATTAGATGAACTGTTTACCACTGAATCCGAAACATCAGGTCGTCATCAAGTGGATATTACCGGGTTGATTGGACAATATGCACACGGTAACGAACCGAGCCACCATATGGCTTACTTATACAATTATGTGGAGACACCTTGGAAGACGCAATCAATGGTTCGCCGACTGATGGATGAAATGTACCACAACTTACCGGATGGCCTTTCCGGCAACGAGGATTGTGGGCAAATGTCTGCCTGGTATGTATTGAGCGCAATGGGTTTTTACCCTGTAACACCAGCCAGTAATACTTATGTTATTGGTTCCCCTATTTTTGATAAAGTAACGGTCAATTTAGAGAATGGTAAACACATTGTTATTAATGCAGAAAACAATGGAGCAAAAAACGTTTATGTTCAGTCGATGCAGTTGAACGGATCTCCACGGGAGAAAACTTATATCAGTCACGAAGACCTCGCAAATGGCGCAGAGCTTACCTTTGAGATGGGGCCCACACCTAACAAAAAATGGGGTGCAACCGACGAAACAGCACCAAGTAGCAGTATAGCTGATCATTTGATTATGCCATTGCCTTTTGTAGAAACAGGTGGTCGAGTTTTCAAAAAAGAAACGACAGTTGCTCTGAATAGTTCTGAAGAAGGCGTTACGATTTATTATACAATGGATGGGACGAAACCAACCATAAAATCGCCAGTATACAAAACACCATTGCCGATTAAAGAAACCACTACAATGTCCTTTTTTGCAAGGAAGAAAGGACTACCAGATTCTCGTGTGGTAACGTCCACATTTATGAAAATACATGAAGAGCGTTCTGTTGAATTGAAAACAGAATATGCATCGCAATATTCCGCAAGTGGGAATGATGCCTTGATCGATTTACTCCGTGGTGGAAGTGATTTTAGAACAGGTACTTGGCAAGGCTATCAGGGAAAAGACTTGGATGCAACCGTTGATTTAGGTTCTGTACTGAATCTTAAAACGATTGCCTTGAGCTGTTTGCAAGATCAGAATTCCTGGATATTTATGCCAACTAAAGTTCAATATGAGGTGTCTACAGATGGAAAGAAATTCAAGGCATTGGAAACTTATGTAAATAAAATTGATAAAAAGGAGGATGGAAGTATTCTACAAAATTGTGAAATTAAAGCCAATACAAATGCACGCTATATTCGAGTGAAGGCCTCTAATGCTGGACCTGTTCCTGATTGGCATAAAGGTGCAGGTGGAAAGTCTTGGTTGTTTGCGGATGAAATTTTGGTGACTACCAAGTAGCGTCTAATTGATTGACCGTGGACTTCCTCTCTCGTAGCGTTTCACCTAATAATAAACGCTAGTAAACCTTTCGATGAAGATTGATCCAACCTGGATTAAGTCTTAGGGTAGACAAAAGAGCATAGAGTCAATTTTATTTACGAATTTGAGTATTTTATATTAGTTTTACATTGTTGGGATTCGTAAAAGAACCGCTTATTGGATTTGATTTGTCACTCTACAAAACTAAAGCATGTTCTCTAGAAGAAAATTTTTAAATCGAGGTTTCTTTGGTTCTTTGGGGCTTTCACTTGGAGGGTTCTCAGCCTGTTCATCTACTACGGTTGCTGATGCAAAACAAGAAAAGTCAATAGCTATTCTACCACAGGTTCTGGCTACTTGGCAGAACCATGGGGCTATTGATGCAGCGTGGAAAGTAATTGATGGAGGAGGAAAGGCACTAGATGCTGTTGAACAAGGCGCACGTGTACCGGAAGGGGATGAAGAAGATATGTCGGTTGGCTATGGTGGACGTCCGGATCGGGAGGGGAAAGTAAACTTGGATGCCTGTATTATGGATTCGAAAGGAAATGCAGGAGCAGTTTGTTATCTAGAGGAAATAAAGCACCCCGTTTCGGTTGCTCGGAAAGTAATGGAGAAAACGCCCCATGTAATATTAGCAGGAAAAGGCGCTCAGCAATTTGCCTTAGAAAATGGATTTAAAAAAGAGAATTTACTAACGGAAACTTCCAAAAAACAATGGGAGGAATGGTTGCAAGAGTCGAAATATAAGCCTATTATAAATATTGAAAACCATGACACCATTGGTATTTTGGCGATCGACAAGAATGGCGATTTATCAGGGGCTTGCACCACTAGTGGTATGGCTTACAAGCTTAGTGGTCGGGTTGGAGATTCTCCAATCATTGGTGCAGGCCTTTTTGTTGATAATGAAGTGGGAGCCGCTACCGCTACAGGAGTAGGAGAGGCCGTGCTCAAGTCATTAGGCTCTTTTTTAGTTGTTGAATTGATGCGACAAGGGAGAACCCCACAAGAAGCCTGTGAAGAGGCTGTAATGCGTATAGTGAAAAAGCAAGCTTATCAAGATATTCAGGTTGGTTTTATAGCCTTAAGCAAATCTGGCGAGTATGGTGCCTACGCAATTCAACCTGGATTTAGTTATTCCCACAAACTGACAAATTCTAAAACAATAAAAGACGCGACTTCTTATTTATAAATAAGTGGATGCATGGTAATTACACGAAAATATTTTCAACCTCAACTGCAACCTCAACCTCAACTACAATTCCCATAATACGCGGTGATTCACGAATTGAGGGCTTTGAGGTTGCAGTTGCAGTTGAGGTTGAGATTGAAAATGAGCTTCGTGTCTTTGCTTTAGGAGTGGCACCCGTTTTGCTATGTGTATAAATAGTTTATAATACATCTATTTGATTGAGGCTTAAAAGCAGAACGAAAAAACTTTTGTCATTTACTCAGTCGCTCATTAATTTCTGGCGTCAAGATGCTTCTTGCCCCCTGATTTTCAAAACCGAGAGATATGCAGATTGTAAAGATTGTCATAGCTGACGACCATCAATTATTTATTGCCGGCCTTAAAGGTCTTCTTCAATATGAAGATGAGGAGGTAACTTTTCAAGTTGTAGGAGTAGCCAATGATGGTGATCAAGCTATTGAACTTTTAAGAAGGCATAATCCAGATGTACTTATTCTTGATCTTAATATGCCCGATCGTGATGGGTTAGATATACTAGGAACTGTTCGAGAACAATTTCCTAAGTTACGTATCCTGACTTTGACAATGTATGATGACACGAAGATTGTAAAATCGGCCTTCAAGGCAGGAGTAGATGGTTATGCACTTAAGACCATCGGTAAAGATGAATTGATTAATGCGATCAATGAAGTACTAACTGGAAGAACCTATTTTGGTGAAGGTGTTCGATTGAACGATCCACTTGAAATGATCCAAAAGAAATTACCTAAGAAGCCCGATCCATACGAAGATCGCTTTATCAAAAAATACAACCTTACTAAAAGAGAAATCGAAATATTGCGACTAATTACATTAGCGCTTAGCAACAAAGAAATTGCAAAAGAGCTTTTTATTAGCGACCAAACCGTAAGCGTACACCGAAAGAATATTATGAGGAAATTAGGTGTAAGCAACACGGCAGGCTTGATTAAAGTAGCTTATGACAACAGCTTAATATAGTTTAGTTAAAAATTAATATGAGTTAGTATGTACTTTTTTCTTCATCTGAAGGAACTTTTTACACTACACTTATTTTACTAAAAGGGTCTCTTAATTGATTGATATTCAGTCTATTAAGAGACTTTTTTATTTGTAAAAATAATATTTAAAATAAAAATATTTGTAAATTACCCTTTAATGGGTAGAAATTGAATTGTACAATCGCCTATCTTTGTCTTACTAATTTGAGTAATATAAATTCAAAACAAGACACATTCATTTAAGTAGAACGTATCAAACAACATAAGTCTTCTTTTTAGAATGACTAACATCCCATGAACTACAATCAACCGATCATCACAAAGCTTTTATAATTTTATCTTTTCCTGATTGCTTCACAAAATAAAAGCTTTTTCCCTGGTTCTAATTGTGGTTTAATTTTTACTTTTTGAAATGCTGCTAACCACAGTATTGTCACATTGTAATCTATGCACCAAAGTGTCGTGTATACTTTGTTAGGGTTTCAATGTTATTGGAAAAATTAACGAATAATCTTTTTTTGACAAATCAACTATTTGTCAGAAAAAGTAATAATTATAATCTCATGAATAAAACATTAACCATGTTTTTGTCTGTCCTAACAGATGTTAAAAAATGGCCTGCGCTACCGTCGTTACTGATGAAGCTAACCTTAAGGGCTATTGAAGCAACTTTCATTTTTATTTTTTCTGTACCAAACACTCAGGTACAATCTCAAAGGGTACGAACCAAGCCTGTGTTTCGACACAAGCCAAAGTTCTAAGCTCTTTCGGCAATTTGTAAAAGCAAATACGTAACAACAAGCGAGAATTTTGCATCGCATCAACCAATTGTTAATACATTAAAACAGTCTCTAAACTGACTAAGAATTACTGTTATATTTTGCTTTGCTCAGTGGTTTGTTGTGCCCTTTTGGGCACAACACTCCATGTTTGCTGGAAAAACACACTTCAGCGTGTAATACTATTTGAACACTATCGAAAATATTATCTGAAAAAATACTTATATATGTATTCGTTTTTCAGAAATTACAATTTAAGCATACAGCTATTTACATTTTAATATGGTATGATAACTGTATATTATCTTATGAACAGCATCAATACCAGACGCTAAGTCTAGTATTATTTTATCCCTAAAATAAGACTTTGTATAAAGTCTACTTTACCTTTTTGTTAAAAAAGACGGTGTTAATCACTAAGTATTAACATCCCAAATTCCAAGGACAGATGTATAGAATATTTACCTCTTTGGCGGCGATATGCTGCTGCCTCGCGTTTGCTCAAACCTCAACCGCCCAAATTACTTTCTCCGTTGTTCCTACGGAACAACAAGCCAATGTGCAAGTCGGAGATACAGTGACCATCAATATGGATGTAGAAAATTTCTACAACATTGCGAGTTATCAGTTCACCGTAGGATGGGATGAGACAGCAATTGATTTTGAATCCATTCACAACTTAAGCTTGCCTGGACTTTCCCTTGGTAACTTTGGAGCCGGGCCTTCCGCAACAGATAATGGTTTCTTCACTACACTTTGGCCTGCTCCTGGTGGCGTTGCATTCTCCTTATTTGATGGAGATACAACCATCTTCTCTTTCGATATGATCATATTGAACACCGCAGGGATAACCACTCCGATTGAAATTTTGATGGCTCCACCCAATCCTCCTACTGGTTTTGAAGTAATTGGAGAAGATGAAAATGGAATGCTACAGGACTTTACAGGTACCTCTGTTGTCAACAATGGCACAGCTACTGAACTTCCTGTTGGAAATTCTCCCTGTGATTTCGCTACTAGTTTTGGTCAATCGATGACCTCAGGAAGTGGAGACACAGGAGATGAAGTCTGCCTCACGGTTTCGGCCTGTGGCTTTACCGATATTGTAAGTACACAATACTCCATCAATTTCGATCCAGCTATTGTTCAGTTTTTAAATACTGAAAATTACAACCTGCCTGGCTTGAATGCTGGTTCATTCAACGGAAATAACACCTCAGGATTTATTACTTTTTCTTGGCTCGATTCCTTGGGTACTGGAACTACAGTAGCTGATGAAACGGCTCTATATGACATTTGCTTTACCTTAATAGGTGCAGGTGGATCTTCTGATAATATTACTTTTTCGAATACCCCACTTACTATTGAAATCACAGATGTTAACTCAATGGGAGCTCATATTGGTTTTGATAGCGAACCTGGGACGATCGATATTACAGGAAACAGTAGTTCAGCAGTAACCGTAGTAGCTTCGGAGATTGAAGGAATAGAAAACAGTGAAGTTTGTATACAGGTCACTGCACTAAATTGGGATTCTATTATTGCTGCTCAATACTCTATGCATTGGGATACTTCAATCATTCAATTTGCCTCTCTCGGTAATTTTGGAGGAGAACTCAGTAGCACAGATTTTAATACAGGGGCGAATTTTACAGATGCAGGAACATTGATTTTTGGTTATGCTGATGATATGTTGCCAGCGGATGGTTCATCCGTTAATAATGGAGATACACTTTACGAAGTTTGTTTTAATATTGTCGGTGACGTAGGAGAGGAGTCTTCTTTCTTTTTTGATGGTAATCCTAGCATAGTAGAAGCAACCCAAATAATAAATGGCCTTGACCAGACGGTACCCTTACTTACGCAAGATGGAAGTGCAACCGTTATTCCTGGAGTTGGAACTGAATTGGTTCTGGATATTCAAGAAACAGTTATTTGTTCATCAGGAGATACCTGTGTTGATGTAGTTGCTTCTAACTTTGTATCATATGGCTGGCAATTTACAATAGATTACGATCCAGCAATCTTAGATTATACTGGTTTTAGCTCCGGTCCTTCTCAAATTGCCTCTGGTTTGCAAATGAATGAAACTTCTGATGGTAATATTGTATCTATATGGGTTGGAAACGGGACAGAGAACATTACCTTCTTAACAGATACCGTTGTCTTCAGCCTTTGTTTTAATGCTGTTGGGGATGATTTAGAATCTTCTACAATTGTTTTTGACCAATCTTCTGCCATAGAAATTATTGATCTTGATGGGCTTATCCCATCTACTCTTATAGATGGTAGCATAACGATTGATGATTCTTCGAATGGTTGTAGCCCTGGCCCACCAACACCCACCGCAGACATTACACATGTGGCTTGCTTTGGTGATGACACAGGAGCAATAGAAATTAATAACACCGCTCCAGGTTATACTTATGTTTGGAGCCCTCCAAACGGAGAAACGGCAACAAGTATTTCTGGTCTAATCGCCGGTACTTATAATGTTACTGTAACAGATACTAACAATGGTTCTACAAATGACGCATCTTTCACGGTTAATGAACCTGCGGCAGCTTTGTCGTTAAGCTTAGCTAAAACAGATGCATTGTGTGAAAATGGGGCAAATGGTACCGCCACCGCAACTGTAACAGGGGGAACTGTAGCCGGAATGTATACTTACTTATGGGATAATGATGATGAAACGACCGCAACGATTACTGGCTTATCGGCTGGCGAAGTTTGTGTAACTGTAACGGATGACAATGGTTGTACGACGGATGCTTGTATTATGGTTGGAGAAGGTACTCCTATAGAAATTGATTTTACAGTCACCAATTCTGCTTGTGATGTAAACACTGGTATAATTACAGCAGTGGCGACTGGTGGTTCAGGTACATTTGATGTATACTCTTGGAGTGGTGGACAAAATACTGCAATGATAACGGATCTTGCTCCAGGTAATTATTGTCTTACTGTTACGGATAGTAATGGCTGTAAAGGAGAAGAATGTGTAGATGTTGGAACTTTAGATGGTCCAACTGGATCAATAGCATCCACGACACCAACTACTTGTAGCACCACAGCTGATGGAAGTATAACCGCAAGTGCAACAGGTGGAACAGGGCCTCCTACTTACTTTTGGGGTCCTGGTGAGACAGGTCCTACCTATAGCCCAGTTCCAGCAGGAATGTATAGTTGTACTATTACAGATGCAGCAGGTTGTTCAACTGTAGTTACCGGAGAGGTGATGGCAGGTCCTGGTATTTCGGTATCTATAGCGAATAGCGAAACAGATTGTTCAGACTCAAGCGATGGAACATTAACAGCCAACGTTTCTAATGGATCAGGAATTTATACTTATGCTTGGACGCCAGATGTAGGAAGCACAGCAATGGTTACAGATTTGGCACCAGGTGCTTATACTGTTACTGTTACAGATACAAATGGTTGTAGCGATGTAGAAACTGGAATGGTAATGACTCCATCTCCTGTAGAGGCAGATGCTTCTGTTACTTCAGATTATAATGGAGAAGACATCAGTTGCTTTGGAGGATCGGATGGTTCGGTCACTGTGGATCCAAGTGGAGGAGCAGGAGGAAACGATGACGATTATACTTATCTATGGCACACAGGTGCAACTACGCAAGATGTAAGTGGCTTGGGTGCTGGTGAATGTTTTGTTACCGTTACAGATGCTAATGGTTGTTCGACTATTACCTCTGTAATCTTGACACAACCAGATCCATTAACACTTGTATTATCAGCAACAGATGAAGTGGCTGGAGGTGATGGCGCGGTGGAAAGTACTGTAGGAGGTGGCGAATCACCATATGAATATTTATGGTCTCCAGGAGGGGCTACTGCACCGAACATCACGGGATTAAATGCCGGTGAATATTGCCTCACGGTAACCGATGAAAACGGCTGTACTATTTCAGCTTGTGCTACTGTAAATGGCTTGAACTCTTTAGACGTATCTCTACTTTCTATGACGCCTGAATCTTGTTTTGGTGAGAGTGATGGATTGCTTGCAGTGACCCACAACGGAGATGATCCATGGGAATATGCATGGGATATAGGAGGAACAATCATCAATACAACAATCGCTCAAATAACAGGACTTTCTGCGGGAACTTACTCGGTAACGGTAACTGATAACAATGGGACATCAGGAGTTGAATCCGGTCTTGTCGTTGGCGGTCCAAGCCAAGATATTACCTACACTGTAAGTAAAACAGACGTAAATTGTAATGGTGACGCTACAGGTAGCATTACCCTAGATATCTCTGGAGGAAATGGTGCTCCATATGCTGTCGCTTGGAATTCAGGAGGGCCTGGAGTCATGATTACAGATTTATCAGCAGACAGTTATACGCCAACTATAACAGATAACAATGGTTGTACAAAAGTGGGTACACCAATAGATATAACAGAACCGACCTCAATGGCAATCACATTAGACGGAACAGTGAATGCTGGTTGTAATGGGGAAGCAACAGGAGAGATTCATGTTTCTGTAACTGGAGGAACTGGGTTATATTCTTATGAATGGTTTCCAGGAGGTATAATTACGACTACTGGTGATTTGACGATGTTGTCAGCTGGAAGTTATAGCGTAATCGTTACTGATGCAAATAACTGTCAAGCTACTACAGGACAGATTACGGTGGACGCGGCCGGTAGCCCGGAAATAACTATCGTAAGTCAAATGGATGTAACTTGTGCTGGTGATGCAGATGGAAGTATTGACATTTTTATTTCTGGCGGAAGTGGTAATCCTCAATTTGAATGGGGCCCTAATGGAGAAGATACAGAAGACCTTTCTAACTTATCTGGAGGTACTTACTTCGTAACGGTTACGGATGTTAGCGGTTGTACAGATGTTGCTGGACCAATTGTAATAGCAGAACCAACACCTATTATTTTATCAGTAGCTTCTATTACTCCTGCCACTTCTGCAGGTGATGATGGTGAAATAGAAATGAACGAGCCAACAGGTGGAACGGGACCTGGAACTTATACCTATGAATGGGGTCACGATAACACCATTACTACGAAAGACATTAGTGGACTGGAGGCAGGTACCTATATTTTGACTGTTACAGATTTAAACGGATGTACTGAAAGTATTGACATAATTGTTTCTGGCACCTTTGCTGTTGCATCAGCAGATATTACCCATGTCTCTTGTGCGGGTGCAGCGGACGGTGCAATTGACATCACGATGTTTGGAGGTGTGCTTTGTCCAGGAGCTACAGATTTCGAATATATCTGGGATACTGAGCCAAATGGAACTATATCACAAGACTTGACCAATTTAGAAGCAGGAACCTACTGTGTTACTGTAACCGATTGTGGTGGTTTAACGGCAACAGATTGTTTTGTAGTTGATTCAGTAGACTTGTTACAGATTAGTAATTTTAATGTTACAAACGAAACAGGTGATGGATGTAACGGCTCTATAGAAATTACAGTAGATGGAGGTAATGCACCTTATGACTTTCTATGGAGCAACGGAGCAGATCCTCAAAACCTGAGTATGCTTTGTAAAGGGAACTATACCGTAACGATTACAGATGTAAATGGCTGTATGCTGATTTCCCCTCCGATTGAAGTCTTACCGACACCGATGTCTGTAGTGAATGTTTCGACGACAGAAACAGACTGTGCTGGAGAGCCTTTTGGTAGTGAAGCTTGTATTAGCGTTTTTGGAGGATGTGGTCCTTATGATTTTACGATTGGAGCTAACACGCAAAGTAGCACGGACGGACAAGGTGTTTGTTTTGACGATTTGCCTGCAGGTACTTATATGTTAACCATTAGTGATTCTGATGGCTCAACGAATACGCCAGATATTATTGAGACTATTACCATTTCGGAGCCAGCTCCTATTATAATCACGTTAGAGAGTACTAGTAATAATACCGGAGGAATAGATTGTAATGGGACAATCAATATCACTGCTACTGGAGGTACGGTTACTGGTTCGCATACTTATGAATGGAGCCACGGACCATCCAGTCCAGATGTTGATATGCTTTGTAATGACAACAGTCCATATAGTGTTACAGTAAGTGATGACAATGGTTGTACCAGCGTTTTCGATAATATCATTATTAACGATGTTCCATTTATTACAGCAGATGTGGACAACATCACTTGCTTTGGTAGCTGTGATGGATCGATTGCATTATCGGTAGCACCTGGTACAGGACCATATAGCTATATGTGGAGTACTGGGGAGACAAGTTTTATTATAACTGACTTATGTCCAGATGATAGCCCATTTACTGTGACGGTCACGGATGCAATTGGTATTACAAGTGTGGAATCCTTTACTATTTTTGGCCCTGCATCACCTTTGTCCGTAACAACAGTTGATTCAATACCAGCACTTGGTGATTCGCCAACTGGAAGTATCGATATTGATCCAACAGGTGGATGGGGTGGATATTCTTTTATGTGGAGCAATGGTGCGACAAGTGAAGATATCGGCGGTCTGCTTGGAGATGAGTATTATACCGTTACCGTAACAGATATGGGTGGTTGTCAATTTATCCATACCGTTTATGTTGGCAAAGTAGAAATTAAAATATCCTCTTCTGAAATAGAAGACGAAGACTGTAACGGTAATGAAAATGGATTCATTTGTATAGAAACAATAGGAGGAGTGCTACCACATAGCTATGCTTGGAATGTAGATGGAGTTGGTGATGAGCCTTGTGTCTATGGAATCGGTGCGGGGACATTCATAGTGACTGTGACTGATGCGACAGGAGGTTTATCTGAAACGTTTGAATTTACGATGACTGAAAAAGAAGAATTAGTCGTTGATATTACAATTACACCAGGGACTGCTGCTGCGCTGGGCTCTGGAGGAACTCCTGAATACACTTACCAATGGAATGATGATGCAATGACTATAGGATCTGTATTGGAAGCGCCAACAGGAAAATATCAGGTAGTGGTAACAGATGAGAATAACTGTACGGTTGTTGGAGAAGCAATAATTACAGAGGAACTTGGTGGAGACTGTGCAGAAGTCCGAACCATTCTAACGCCAAACGGTGACAACTCTAATGAAACTTTTGAAGTCTTGTGTGCACGTGTGATTGATGTTGACTTAGAAATATTCAATCGATGGGGACAGAAGGTATACGAAACTACAAATTACGGAAATGACTGGAGAGGTACTGACAATGATGGCAATCCACTGCCGGAGGATGGTTACTTCTATGTCCTTCAATTCGCAGACCCGGAAGATGGTAGCGACCGTCAGGTGAAAGGCTATGTGACGATCGTTAGAGAAGAATAAGACAAGGGTTAACTTTTAACCGTTAACGATTAACTTCCCGCTATTGCATTGGAAGTAAAGTTAACGGTTAAAGGTTAGTAACTAATAGTTAATTTAATATTCAAGAAATAACAATAATTTCCCGGAAACGATTTAATTCTAAAGAAATGAAAAATATATTTATACTTTTACTCCTTGTTGGGATGGTACAAATGGCAGCAGCGCAAGACGAAGCCGTCTTTACCCACCATGCTTTCAACCCGACGTTGGTGAATCCGGCTGCTGCTGGTTTCGACAATAGCAAGCATAATTTATTCCTTAACTTCCGGTCTGCCTTTTCTGGTTTTACGGGGGCGCCGAAGAATTACGCCTTGAGTTATAATGGTCCTGTACTAAAGCAAATTGGTTTGGGGGCTATGATTTACTCAGAAAACATTGCAGGTATTACGCATTATCGAGCACAGCTTTCATACGCTTTTAATTATTCCATAGAGGATGTAAAAGTAGCCTTAGGTTTGTCTACCGAAATGCACCGCATGCGGATTGATAATGACGAATTAAACAATCCATTGAATGATCCCGATGAAGTGTTACAAGAAATGATCGACGGTGAAAGAGCTTTTGATGCAACCGCTGGTATCTACGCGGGCTATAAAGATAAAATTTACGTTGGTGCCTCTTTTCCTTCTTTAGTGCGTAGTGATTTGGATGATATTGCGGGTAAAAAAGACGGTGTTTTTTCTACTTTCATCTTTCAGGCAGGTGGTCGTTTCGATGTGAACGATTATAAAGTAAAAATACAGCCACAAATTTTGATAAAGAAGGTAAGAACCTTAAATTTGCAGACAGATGTTAACCTGATTGCCTCCTTCCTAAAAGAACAGCTAATAACAGGTTTAAGTTATCGAACAGGTACCGGTAATTCTGCGGGTATTATGTTAGGTACAAAATATAGTAGCCTCCGTTTTATTTATTCTTACGATGTTTACCTCAATGATTTCCAACAGTATAATGGTGGATCTCATGAAATTACCGTGAACTTTGAGTTCGGGGCTGGCGATGGTAAATTTGATCGATCTAAGAAATACAGAAAGTAAATTAACTATTAACGAAAACTTTTAACCGTTAACTCCGCTATAATGCGATAGTGGGGAAGGTTAACAGTTAAAAGTTAACAGTCAATAGTTGACAAAGAAGTCCTTTAACAATTGGTTTTTGGGATGGCCTCTTCCTGGCAAAGTCGGGAGGGGGCTTCTCTTTTGTGGGGCTATGCTCAAATAGCGGAAGGAGATGTCCTTAAAAATGAAAATGAATTGTATTAAATTAGTATCAGTAATTCCATCCTAACGGCTATTGTAAAAACAAAATATTTAGAGACCTCAGGCAACGCTTCCACAAAAACACAGTAGTTATAATTGACAGCGCGCTTTTTCTTATTCACAACAATAAAAAAACCATGTATCAATATAAACTACTCCCTATCTTTTTATTTTTAACACTACTATTTTCTGCTTGTCGAAAAGACAATACGACCACTGAGGTCGAACGAATTCCTCCTGAGGTTCAAGTGAACATTGAATCCACAATCCAAGGATATGTAACGGATAAGAATGGAATGCCTATTCCTGATGCGAGGGTAACTGTATTCAATGAGTCAAAGCAGACCAATGAATATGGATTTTTCAAAATCACTGGTTTAGTAAACGAATTACAAGCGCTTATTAAAGTAGAAAAAACGGGTTACTTCAATCAATTTAGATCTTTGATTCCCTCAGAAGAAGCTGTGGATAGAACTCGCTTTCAATTAGTTGAAAAAAATACACCACAAACCATTCTGGCAACTACAGGAGGTGAAGTCACTATCCTAGGTGAAACGACTGTAGCCTTTCAAGTCAATGGTTTTATTGATGAATTTGGAAATCCATATAATGGTGATGTAAATGTGTATAGCTATTTTATTGATCCGACTGCTTCTAATGCTGATGAGATTATGCCGGGAAGTCTACTCGCTCGAAATATGGATGACGAGTTGAATGTTCTTCAAAGTTTCGGAATGGTTAATGTCGTTTTGGAAGGGAGTGGAGGCCAACAACTAGATATAAATAAACCCGCGACATTGACTATAGCCGTACCTAGTGCTATTTCTAACAATGCTCCTGCAGAAATTCCGCTGTGGTATTTCGATGAAGAAATAGGAATTTGGAAGGAAGAAGGATCTGCTTTTTTGTCAGCTGGAAAGTATGTGGGTACCGTTAATCACTTTACATTTTGGAATTGCGATGTTCCGCTGGAATTTTTCACTTTATTGAGTGGGCAAGTGATTAGTGAAGCGGGTGTGCCTGTTGTTAAAGTTCGAATAACCGACCCAAATTCTGGTATTTCTGCGGCAGATTGGACAGACGAAAATGGTAACTTTGATGGCTATGTTCCAAAAGATACAGAACTCTTATTAGAAATTCTTGATGAGTGCAATGCTACGGTGCTCCACTCAGAAACTATTGGCCCTTTCTCGGAAGAGGAAACTGATTTAGGAATTATAGATTTATTTAACAATAGTGATTTGATTGAGGTCTCCGGGACTTTAGTTGATTGTATAGGAGATCCTATTTCAAATGGACAGGTGATATTAAGCCTTCCTGGACAATTTTATCCAACTCAAACGGAGACAGCGATGGATGGAACTTTCTCTATAGTAACATCAGCTTGTGGTTCAGCAGAAGTAGAGATTCTCGTAATAGATTTTGATAATTCAATTATTAATGATCCAGTGACATATCCAGTTGCTGCGGATATGGCATTAGGAGATATTGAAATTTGTAATGGTAATGGTACATCCTTTGCTGCATCGGTGACTTTTATTTATGATAATGTGACAAAGGTTATTCCTAACGTAATGCTTACTATTATTCCTCAGCCCCCTTCCGCTTCTACTATGTATAAGTTTGAATTTATAGATGAAAATGCAGGACCTCCAGGCGAAGCCCCAGCTAACTATGATTGGACTTTTATTGATTTTAATAATGATTTGGATAATCCAAACTTTAGTTATGTTGTAAATGCAGATCCTCCCTCAGTCATAGTAGATTCTGTAACGGTGTATGGAGCGCTCGCTATTACAAATCAAAATACAGAGGTGGTACAGCAAGCCAATGTACAAGGAGAGATTATGACGATACAGTTTTCAGATTGTCTCATAGGTACTGAGACCTATTATAGCAATGGAGATGTATCTACTACTTTTTTTGAAGGAACTGCTATTTTTAGCGGAGAACTACAATAAGAAAATTTGAACCTTCCAGAGATCATATCACAGTGTAAAGCGAAGAATAGCAAAGCGGAGAAAATACTTTTTCTTCGCTTTGCTCCTCGTATTCTAACAATATGCAGGCGATACGCTTCGCATAATGTAGAAGCGCAGGACTTACTGCAAGAATGCTTCATTCGTTTGTTCGAAAAGATCAATCAATATGATTCGGCTAAAGGCGATTTTGAAGGCTGGTTACATCGGCTTTGTACGAATACTATTTTAACAGTGATAAAACCGGCAAAGCGAAAAATTAGCTTGATTTATCCGGGTGAACTTCCAGATCAGGAATTGACTAAGTCTGAGTTTGAACAAATACCGGCAGAGTTTATTTTGGCTGCGATACAGCAGCTGCCTCCTGGTTATAAACAAGTGTTTAACTTATTTACTTTTGATGGTTATTCTCATAAAGAAATTGCAGCGGTCTTAGGAATTGCGGTGGCTTCTTCTCGCTCTCAACTATCTAAGGCAAGGAAAATACTCCGTGTAATTTTACAAAAAAAAATCGATCAGAATTATGAAAGAAAATTGGCATAACAAAGAGCTACAAGATGGTTTGGGAGCTTATGATTCTCCCATGGACCTGGATAAGGCTTGGGAAGCTTTAGAGACTAAGCGGAAGCCAAAGAAAGAGAAACGACGTTTTTTCTTTTTATGGTTTTTTGGGCTACTTGCTTTGATTAGTATTGGAAGTTATTCGATTTTGAAAAATAATGCCAAGGAGGTTGATACTCTTTCCATTGTAAACGAAAGATTGAATGAAGTAGCGCAAAATATTTCAGAGACTAAAGTCTTAGAAAAAGAAAACGCTGATTTATCAAAGAAAGAAAAAACGATCGCTGAAGAAGAGGTGAAAAAAGTTGAATCAAAAGGGCAGCTAAAAAGTATAGAAACGAAAACAGAAACAAATGACACTGCTATTGATAAAGTCGAACTAACAGAAAAGGGTGAGGGTTCAATTTTAGAAATCTTAAATAACAATAAATTTACAAATGAAAGAGAAAGGCTAGTCTTCGAAAATAATAAAGAAAGAAATACTAGGTCAAGCCAGATAAAATCTACTATTTCTAAGGATTCAAAAAGGCTGTCTCAAAAAACCATAGCACAGGATAATCCTGAGAATAGATTTTCTAAGAAAGCTATTTCCCTCAATTCCAGATTGGAGCTGCCAAATGTTTTAAAAGGAGTTCCATTACCTAGTCTTCAATTTACGTTTAGTGGTTTTGATTTACAAGAAAAAGAAAGTAAAATGATTGTAAAGGATCGACCGAATAGTAAAAAGAACTTACGCACTCGATTTGGTTTATCTTCTACCTATGCAATTTTTACAGACGGATTTATCCAATCAGGAGAACAGCCATTGGATGCGATGATGTACCGCGTTTTCTATGAACGATTTATATCTCCTAAGTTTTATTTGAAAACGGGATTTTCTTTTCAACAGTTTACCACTGAATTGACTATGACAGAGATTGATACAGACCTTGAAATGGAGAATAATTTGTTATTGATCGAAAATCAATTTCAAGATGGTTCTATCACTCAAGAATATGGGACAGGGGAAGTAAGGTATGTACAAAGCAATAACCATCAGTTTTTCAACCGCTATAGGCTAGTTAGTATTCCCCTTTTAGTAGGGTATGAATTTCCAGTGTTTAGCAAGTCAAGTCTTCAATTTGAAGTAGGTGTTGCAACGTCGATTTTGTCCGCACATTCAGGTAAGATCATTGAAAATGAAACCCATTTATCATTTGACGAATCATCAAATTTTGAGGAAAGAAGTATAGGAGTACTACAGGGAATTTCCGCTGTTCAGTATCAAGTCGAAGTAGGGCAACGATTATTTTTGTTTTTAGGAGCCCAAGCGAATTTTCATATGAATAAGAGTGTAAAATTGGAAGAAGAGCGTGGGCAGTTATTCAGGTCCTTTGGGCTGAGTTTAGGAGGGAAAGTAAGCTTGTAATTTAATAGAAATATTTGAATGGGGGATTCAACAGCATCCTAAAGATATTAGATTGCATTTGTCGAAAGGGAAATTACATATGGAAATGGATGATAAGGCAGCTGCGAAAATAGCTTTTAATGATTGTCTGCAAACATTAGAAACGCTCAAGGGTGATATGAAAGAGGAACGATATGAAGATTATAAAAAGGATATTGAACAGCGGTTGATGAAGTTGGGGGAATAGAGTTAACTAAAAAAACAACCCTGAGCATTACATCTCAGAGTTGTCATCTAGTGGGTTATCCCATCGATCTATGAATCAAGGGGATAAAAAACTATGGTTTAATGGAACTCGTGTCTTTCATAGATTTATCCGTGCGACCATTGTTATACAAACCCTCCAAAGCTACAACACTACCTTTCTCTTTCAATACTCTCAATCTAAAATAAGGGACTTCGTCCATCATAAATAAATCTTGTGTCATTGCTTTGAGTTCGTACTTATTTCGGCCTTCTCTTTGATAATATAATTTTCCATTTTCAAGTGTTAAAGTTCTTTGACCATACTTTCCTTCGTAACTTTTTAGAACGGTTTCCGAAACGGTTATCGGATTTGCTTTCGCTTTCATTCCTGTCAGCGACCAGGCTAGTTTTTCAGCCATTGGACCTTCCTTATGCTCTTTCATTACCGCTTCAATTGCTTTCATATGAGCCTCCTCTAAAGCTTCAGTTGCAGGGATTTCTATGTGTGGTTTTACGCCAGTTCCTTCCCAGTTTGTTTTCGAAATGGGGTTTTCTGCTCTACCCGTGGGTACCCAAATCGTAAAGCGTTCTGTAGCAGCCATGGTGCCACCGGGGTGAGCTCCTCCTCCGGTTGTTTCCCCAATTAAGGTTGCTCTTTCCATGTTTTTCAAGTTGTAACTAAATTCCTCTGCCGCTGAAAAGGTTCTATTACTCGTCAATACATAAACGGGGATGTCCGGACTTCTTTTTCCTGTTATGTGTGGTAAAGTCCAAGTTTGTTTTGGCTCTTTAGAAGAACGTGTATAAAAATTGTTGAGGTGTACAGGTTCAGGACCAAATAAATAACTGGAGATCAGTTGAATCATGGCCGGGCTACCGCCGTTATTTTGTCGTAAGTCAACAATTAAGGCACTAGCGTTGCTCAAAAAAGTCATAGCAGCAGCAGCAGTTTCTCCGCCATATTCTGTATCGTAGAAACCCGTCAAGTTTAGGTAACCAACATTGCCGTCCAAAATTTTTACTTCCTGGAAACCAAAGTTATCCATCTGAGCGTAACCAACTTGTTCTTTTACAAAAGCCAGACTATCTGCTTCAGATACGGTTTCTTTTGTTTTCCTAATCCATTCCGGATCAACTCGAGCGCGGATGTGATTGTCATGACTCACCGCAATCAAATCCGCTCCTAATAATTGCGCAAATTCCATAGGATCAGTGATTTTGTCATAGCCTCCATTCTTTAATTTAGTCGAAATGGCATCCGCCATTTTTTTGGCGGTTTCTTCATAGATGTAATGTTCGTTGAGCAGATCTCCAATAGATTTTACAACTTCTTTTTTCTCTTGGGCTGTTAAGGGTTCTAGCTTTTTCTGTCCAAATGCTGGTGCGCATCCAATAGCTATTAGGAGCAAAAAAAACAATGATTTTACAAGTGTTGTTTTCATGATTTGTATTTTATTGGTTACAATTACTAATAATTTTATTTAAGGTTTTATTCAGGTGTTCAATGTCTTTTTTAGAGATGCCTTTTAAGGCTTGCGCCCGATTGCTTTTAATGGTTTCTTCTGGTTGCCGTATCAATTTTTCTCCAGTTTTGGTAACAGACAACAAAAAACGCCGCCGATCCGTCGGATGCATTGCTCGCTTTATGAATCCTTTTTTGACCAACAGTTCAATCATTCGGGTTACGGAGGCATAGTCTTTGAAAACCATTTTTGCGATTTGCTTTTGTGTAATGTCTGGTTCATCATATAATGATTTTAGCACCAACCATTGATCTATTGTAATGTCATTCCCTGCATCGTAAATATTTCGCTGCGCAAATTGACGATATGTTTTTATAGATTTCTCTAAAATATAGAATATGGTTTCGTTGAGTCTTTGTAATGCCATTATTTATTATTTTGATGATGTGAATATAGTTGATATATCAATTATTTTTTTAGAAAAATAGAACTTTATTTCATATTATTCGACGAAAGGTAGCTGAGAGAGGATAAGAGGAATCTCAAATTAAGGGGTTGCGATTCGAATGACAGGAGGAGTCAATCTGGTTTTGAGATCCTTGGAGTTGTGTTTTTTGATGGTCAATGGTTTTCCGATGGAAGACAATAACGCTGTGAGTCGGGGACTGGCTATTCTACAATGCTTATGTTGACGTATATTATATTTATTGCATCTGACTATTATCA
>CAZDTI010000005.1:37146-55911 GCA_964508085.1 uncultured Saprospiraceae bacterium
ATTATCAAATAAAAATAAAGCAAGTTTGTCTACTTATCGTATTAACATCACATCTCCACTTTTTAATTTTTTGCGAAGCGTTCTAGTGTCTGTATATTGTAATAGGTATACATAAATACCGTTTTGTACATCTTGTCCATTACTTGTTCCATCCCAGGATTCGTCACTATTCGTAGCCCATATAAGGCCGCCCCAGCGGTCGAAGATTTTAAAAGATTCAATTAGGTGGTGATTTCCGTAGGCAGTGAAGAAATCATTATTTCCATCAGCATTTGGTGAAAACACATTAGGGATATAAATAGAACCATCACAATTTTCGGTACTGATGTAAATCGTATCAGAGAACAAACAGCCTTCAATAAATGCACTGTAACTATAGGTGCCTTCCATCCTAATTGAACGGGGGGATTCCTCATTGCCGTCGTTCCATAGAAAGTCATCGAACAAACTCACCTCTGGGCCAATTAGAAATTCGTACCCTGTACAAATTGAAGTATCTTCTCCCAATTCCAATGCATTGAAATCAATAACGTCATTCAGGAAAAGAATTTCAACGCTATCTGTAGACTCACAATAACCATTACTGACCGTCACATTATAAGTTCCAGGTTGATAGATCTCTCGACTTGAAGAAGTAGATAGGTTATCCCAACTGTAGGTGACATTATTATCGCTAGTTGCATTTATAAGTATGGATACCTCTTCACAAACAACACTGTCGTTTGGTAATTCAACAATGGGAATAGGTAATACCGTAATACTGGTTTGAAAAGAGTCTGGACAACCACCATAATAAACGACTTGTTGGAGTTCAGTCTCACCAACTTGATCAAAACATAAGGTACCTGGATCTTGAGCTGTTGGAAATTCAATGTTAGCTCCAGTCCATTCCCAGCTTTCCGCATTTTGTTGTTGTAGGTTTTCGGGATCAATACAGGCATTGATGCATAAACTATCAGGAACTAAAAAAACAGGAGATGGGGGAGTAAAATCCTCGCAATAGTCATCATAGGTAACGTCGATATCTGACAACGCTAAGTTTAAAGCAGTAGCTGGAGTTTGATAATTTGTTTGGCTCCAGTTGTTTGTAGTCGTTGTTATATTAAGATCTTCCAAATAAAAACAAGTTGCAATAGAAGGACAGCTACCTGTATTTCCATTTAAATCTGCTTTTACCAATATGGTATTTTGAGTGTTGTCAAGCCACGTATAAGCATAGCCGGTAGATCCTATAATTGCTCCGGGGAACCTATTAGAGATATCTAGTTTGCTGTGATAGGTGCGTTGCCATTCAATATTACCTTGTGGATCTAATTTGAGCATTCTGTCAGAAGCTTGATCCACAAAATTCGTTTTTAAAAAGACAATGCAGCCACCATCTGAGCTAGGGATCGCCTTACAAGAAGAACCTGTTTCATCAGCTTCAGAACTTATCGTTTTCGCCCATTCTATATTTCCATCGCTATCTGTTTTGGCTAAAAAGGCCTGTTCGGAATAACTACCAGAAATGAGAATAGTACCATCTGAAAATGATTCCGAGTAACTCAGGGAGATGTTTTGGTAAGTTTTAGAATTAGTAATAGTACCATCTTCTGTTAACCAAATTAGGAGCCCTGAAGGATCTTGATTTACAATTTGGAGATTTCCTGCCAACAAATACTTGTCGTCAGGAGTAATACTCAAAGAGCTGGGACGTGAAAAATGTTCTTCAGGAATTTGAATTGTATAATTCCATGTGAGATTCCCATCAAGGGTTAATCTTGAAACTGTGATATTATTATTAGTACGCTGAGCGGCTATTATGGAGGAGCTTGTTGCTTCAATTAAGTCAGAAGCAAGTGGAAATAGGGAATCTAACCCTACCTGTGATACCCATTCAATATTGCTTGCTGATTGATCCAGTTTTAGGATATAATTATGCCAACCTGTAAATGGAGTTTCATAACTAATATAGGCCACGATAGAATTGTCTGCCAAAGTTGTTATACCTATAGGAATACCAGAAGTACCATCAAGATGAGTAATGCTTTTAGTCCAAAGAACATTTCCACTATCGTCAGCCTTCTGAATGAAAGTCCTAAGAATTGAATCATAGCTAACTACGCCAATCATCAAGATATCATCAGTTTCAGTTTGATTCAAAAATAAGCCAGAAAAGGGCAGGCCTTGATGGTTTGAGCTTTTTTGAAAACCTTGTCCATAGCTTGTACCGATGAGGAGTGTTGGAATGAAAAAGTAAATACTGGCTTTGATGAGGGGTGATGTATTCATAGTTGTTATTTTGATTACGATTGAAAATACTTAAATCAACAAACGCTTTATGTTGCTCTTCTTTACAAGTTAATAACCGTCACAGCAATTAGCAATACCTTATTTTTATTTAAGTCAGGTTTCAAACAGAGTGCTGTATATGCGACTATTCTGGGAGAAGGGTAGTTTGATAGTAGGTTTATTTACCCTAAAATGAATGCACTCAAAGGAGCAGACACGGTTTTAGGATATTTAATAGAAACAGCGGGCACCTTTTCTACGTAAGAACAGAAAAGCTTAACTCATTTCTAATGATGTCAAGGATTCGCTACAGTTTAATATTACTTCTACTTCAAGGGGCTATTTTCTCTTTCGGACAAGAGCATTTCTTGAATACCCGGGCTATAGGTATGGAGGAAGGCTTGTCGCACTATAAAGTGCTTTCTTTTTACCCTGATAAAGATGGAATGTGGATTGGAACTGGTGATGGGTTGAACTATTATGACGGTTATAACTGGAAATATTGGACAAAAGATGAAGGACAGCTAAGGAGTACAGAAGTTAATGCCATCCATCAAGATCAGGATGATTTGCTGTGGTTATTCAGTACTAAGAATATTGATGAGCGAAATGAAGTGCTTTCAATTGATATTCTGGATTCAAGTAATGATAGCATTTGTTCTTTTGAGCAGAAGTTAGAGGGTCATGCTCCCTTTGAAATAGAGGCCATTCAGAATTTCTTTGAAGACCAAGAACATCAGCTCTATTTTTTCGCAAATAATCAACTTTGGAAATATACTCCCTCTTCTCTTTTTGAATTGGTCGCATTGCCGGAAGGATTCAAACCTCAAAACATTTTTGCAGATGGTTCTTACGCTGGTTCCTTTCAAAACAAGTTAGCGATATGCTCTGCGGAAGGTAAATTATTCACCACCAGTTACACTGTAACTGACAAAGGGTATAGGATAGTTGGGAATCGTCAAAAATTTTGGGTTCACCAGGATCAAATAGACTGTTCGGTATTTGTCCAGCAGAAAAATGGAACTTATGCGATTACACCTTTCCCCGTCCAACCTAAAAATCAAAATTTCTATTTATTATGCTTTGATGAAAATCGGCAACATCTCTGGGTAAGTAAAGGATTGGTCACTTATCTATACGACAATAATGAAAACGTACTCAATCAAATTGACAGAGAATCGAGAAGGGCTTGTTTGGATGACAATGGTAATTTATGGATCGGCAAAATGGGGGTTGAATTACTCCGTCTGCAAAAGAGAAAATTTAAACAATTCCTACATTTTTCAAAAGAAAAAGTAGCCAACAAAGATTTCTACAAATGTCGAGGGCTCCTAGAAGTGGATGGAAAATTATACGTCAATTCCTATAAAGGAACTAAGATTATCGACTTGGAAAATGGTCATATTTTAGAAAGTCCGCTTGAACTAGAAGTAAACTTTGGTATTCTAAAAGATCGGAACTCAAATTTATGGATGGCTCATAAGTCCCTTTTTCAACTGGATGAATCGGGAACTCAAATTGTGGAAAAATACAGCTTCCCAGAACCACTTCCCAGAATTTGGTCTTTATTTGAAGATCGGGAAAATAAGCTTTGGATGGGGCATTTAGGCTTATCTTATCTCGAGAAGGGGGAATTAAAACCCTTTGAAAATTACAATGCATTTACGGAATTGAAAGAAGCTCTAGTACAATTTTTTTATAAAGATAAAAACGGGGTAATATGGGTGATTAGTAATAAAGGACTCTTTCAACTCGATCTGGAAAAAGGGATTATTGCCAAATATGGGAAGAACAGACCAGGTGCTTTTCGACTACCTTCGAATAAGTTCCAACACATGTATCAGGATGCTCATGGTGTTTTTTGGTTGACTACCGAAGATGCAGGACTATTACGGTGGGATAAAGCTTCGGGTGATCTCCAACAGTTTGATAAAACGAAGGGAATGCCCGCTAATAACATTTATGCGGTTTATGAAGATGACTATGACTTTTTATGGTTGAGTAGTTTTAATGGATTGATTCGGTTTCAAAAAGAGACGCAGCAAATCACGGTTTATACCGAAGAGGATGGTATTTGTGATGATGAATTTAATCGTATTTCTCATTTCCAGGCGGCTGATGGCTACCTCTATTTTGGTGGACAGAATGGAGTGACTGGATTTCATCCAAAAGACTTTCTTAAAGAAAAATCGAATCAAAAAGAATTCGAACTCGCTGTAAAACACATTTCCATCTTTGGGCTTCGAGAACAAAAAGATACACTGGCGGATGGTTCTAAAATCAATCTTCTGAAATTGAGCTCTGGAGCAAAGGTTATTGATCTTGAAATTGTTGGCTCCGATTTATTTTGGGCCGATAAGTTTAACCTGCATTATTCATTAAAGCAATTTGATAAATCCCGTAAAACGCTAACGAACTATAGAGAAAAAATAAGTGCCGATAATCATGTTGAACTTTTCGGAATGTATACTGGTAATTATGTACTACAAGTTAAAGCGATACAAAAAAATAGGAATCAACTGGGTAAAACAATTGAGCTCAATATAAATATCGCAAAACCAATATATCACAAACCACTTTTTTGGTTAGGTATAATAATCGCTGTCTTTCTAGGTATTTGGCTATACATAAAATTAAAAACAGCTCGAATGCACCAGCGACAAGTGGAATTGGAGACCTTAGTAACCGAAAGAACCAACCAAATCTTGAAAGGCCAAAAAATCATCAAAACACAGTCCGAAGAGATTGAAGTAATGAAAGGCCAGCTCCATCGAAAAGAAGAACTTTGGCTGGAACAATTTCAAGCGATTATCAACGAACGCTTAGGAGATCCTAATCTGGACTTACCTCATATTATTGACTCCATGGAAATTGGTCGTTCGGCTTTTTATGAAAAGGTTAAGTCGCTCACTAGTTTGACGCCTAATCAATACATTCAGGAACTTCGATTGAACAAAGCCAAAACACTATTAGAAGAAGGCGATGTGAGAACCGTAAAAGAAGTTGCTTATTCCGTTGGCATTAAAAGGCCAAGTTATTTCTCAAAACTTTATAAAGAGCGCTTTGGCATCCTTCCATCGTCTTATTTTCGGGATCACCGAAATTAGATTTCTCCTTTCTGGACAATCCTACCCACTCTTGGATAATTCCCTGTAAATACGGACAATTCTTGTATGATTTGGACAAATGAGTACATCTGTTTCGCTTCCCTTGGCGGACTTTTGGTTGTTATGAAAAGCAATTGACAGATCATTGCTTTAATAATATTGCCCCCCATTAAATCTAGTTTACATGAAGAAATATTTCATGCCAATTATAGGGCAAGCATGCTTACTGCTATTATCTATCAGTATGCTACAAGCAGAAATAGGATGGGGCTCAGAGGATGGACAATTTATTGAGAAGGGGAGTTCTAATATAATTGATATTCTCTCTGAACTTGAAGATGATTCCCAGCAATGGCTTATTCAGGTAAACCCCAATCCTTTTTCTGATTATTTATTTATAAAAACAGTAAATGAAAATATCCTGTTTAGCTGGTCCATAAAAACAATAGATGGTAGTCTCGTAGATCAGGGCTCGGTCAAGGAAAAAGAGACAAAACTCAGTTTCCAGCATTTACCAAATGGCTTGTATTTATTAGAGCTATCTACCGAAAAGAATGTTTCCATTGTCAAATTCATTAAGAGATTCAGTTAAACAAGCTTCAAGCTTCAAGATACTAGTCTACTAATTTTTTAAAACCTTTAAAATGAAAAAAAGCCGAATACTAATTTGTTCTATCTCTTTGCTTATGTTTTTCATCAGTCTGGAGACCTTTGCGAGTAATGTTGCAAAAGAAGTTCCTATGTCAAATGAATTGGCTAATGAGTCGAGAGCCTACCTCAATAAGCCTTGGAATGTAAACTTTCATGATGAAATTGTCGCCTCTCTATTTTTTACACGCTTTTCAAAAAACGAACTTCTCTTGACCGCAAGGGTCGAAAAGAGGCATTTCATATTAGCGCTAAAGAAGGAGGGAGCTTGTGCTCCGAAGGACATGATGCGTCTTTGTGGCAATCAATACTTGCTTAACAATCTGGAGATAAGCATCAATGACAGAAGTGTACAACTAAGCGAAGAGAGTCTGGATATTGAAAAGGATTATGTCAATTTAACTTATACCATTTCTTTATCAGAGCCAGTAATCAAGGATATAAAAGTCAAGACAGATTACATGTTTAGCTATAATGACCATTCCATTATCAAAGTCGTCTTTGACATGGATGGGCCTACCAGAAGTTTTAATATCAAGAATAAGAGACGAAGCATAACGGCCAGGTTTGATAGGCTTGGGATGAATGATTGAATACCAATTTAAAATCTTTGGTTCTAGATCATATATAGTGGGTTTGATATTTAGGAGGTAGATAGGTGATAGGTAGATAGGTAGATAGGTTTCCCTCTAGCGTAAAGAACTGCGAAAGAAGGAGAACCCATCTACCCATCCACCCACTACAAATGACCAAGAGCCAAACCTCTTCAAAAATAAATTTTATGAGAAAAAATAAATCGATACTACTAACTTTAAGCTTTACATTTTTGTCCACTTGGATTTTTGCACAATGTGATACCGCCGCTATTTATGCGGTTACTGATGCCAATGCAGTTTGTTTTGATACTACTTTTTCAAAAGTCAGAAACTGTTATTCCAACAATTATCCAGACCATGATGACAGTTATAATTCTTCGTTTACTGTAGAAGCGAGCGAAGAGGAATATTCAATGTGTCTGTTTCCTGATACCGCGACTAATTTTACCCCTTTATACGAAACAACGGAAACACCTCTAGGATGTAATTATACGTATCAATTTGGAGTGGCTATAAATGGTATTGGGTATACCCCCAATTCCAATGAACACTTTGAAATTATTGACGAGGATACCGGAGTAGAAACAGGGGAAGTCAATATCGAATGGCATAAAGAAGCACGCTATATGTTCAGTGGTAAATTTGGTAATAACGGCGGCCACCTTAACTCCTTTGGGTCTTATCACTATCATGATATCCCGGTAGATTATTTTACAGATAGTCTGGAAATTACTATTGATGCGCATTCTTCTATAGTAGGATATGCCGCGGATGGATTTCCTATTTATTACAAATTTGTTTATTCTGACGCCGCTGATACGTCTAGTTCGATCGTTGGACTTTCTTCAGGGTATTCCTTAATCTCCGGAAATCGGCCGGGAGATGGATTTACTGCTCCGGATGGAGAATATACTGGATTGTATTATGAGGATTATGAATATACAACGACTACGTTAGATTCTTGTAATGGAAGATGGGGGCTAACGCCTGATTATCCAGAAGGAACCTATTATTATGTATTGACCGATAATTACCCATACATCCCAAGATGTTTCAAAGGGACCGTTTTGGATAATACATTTAGATCGCTTTCTAATTGTCCGGAATCCACTGCATCAACGGATTGTTCAGATGGCCCTGTCCAAGGTTGTATGGATCCATTTTCCTGTAACTATGATCCATTGGCTGAGGAAGACGATGGAAGCTGTGATTATAATTATGCTTACGATTTATTGACCGTCGAATCCTGTGGTACGTACACTTCACCAAGTGGTATACTTTATAATACGGATGGCACTTACGCGGACACAGTCGTCGTCGTAAGTAGCTGCGATACGGTCTATACGATCACGCTGACTGTCAACGGTGGTACTTCAAGCAAAACGCTTACTAACCCTTCTAGTGGTGGAGCAATGGATGGAGAAATTTCTTTTAGTTCGGGATCCGGCACAGGTCCATTTCAATTCAGTATCGACAGTGCCGCTACCTATACCGCTGGACCACCTCCGCCATCTTTCGGTGGTTTGGGAGTAGGATCTTATTGGACGGTTATAAAAGATGGAAATGGTTGCGAAATGTATGAAGAAGTAGAACTCAGTGTTGGTTTACCTGTTGAGCTGATAGATTTTAGATCCAAGATAGATCAAGGAGGTGTATTGTTAGAATGGTGGACGGCATCGGAAGTCAATAATTCTCATTTCGAAATTGAAAGGAGTACGAATGGTCGTGATTTTATATTTATTGGGAAATTAAGCTCTCATCATGAATCTCAGGAACTGCAGTCTTACTCTTTTCTTGATTTGGACCTTGAGGCTGCGCAGTACTATTATCGTTTGAAAATAGTAGATTTCGATGGTCAGACTGCTTATTCTAAAACCATAACCATTGAGGTGAACGCTTTGCTAGCCAAAAAAGAAATATACTTTTTTCCAAACCCGACCTCAGAAAGTTTAATTATTAAAAACGCACAAGGTCAGGCAGTTTTTTATAATCAGAATGGGCAAATAAAAATGAAAGTTGAAATCACCAGCGATTCCTTTCAAGCAGATATTGCCGATTGGCCAAGCGGAAAGTATTTCATTCAACTGCTTAATGAAAATGGACAAAAGGAAGTGATTTCTTTTTTCAAAGTAAAAATATAGTTAGGGTTCAAATCGGTTTTTAATAGCACTTTTTTTTAAAGTGGTTGCCCCACTGGTGTTTTCCAGTGGGGCTAATTGTTATAAGTATTGGATGACAGCGGAGGATATCGAAAAGTGGAATGTTGCGACGAAGTAAGTTAAGCGAATTTTATTACGCAAATAAAGTAGGAGTCATGGTATAAAATATAGAAAGGAGTAGTAAGCCCCCTTAATTCGCGTATTAGACGCGATTGGGGGGCTTACTACTTATGGCTTCCAATTTCTAGAAATTCTAAGCATGAATTCTATTGATCAGACACTTACTAAACGCTAAAAATTGGGATACTAAATTTTTTTTTATTCATCAAATCGATGACTAATGCGCTAATGCTTTGTCCATGTCTCCGTGGAATAAAAGAAACCCCAGTATCCGCGAATTTCCAATTGTCCTTCTTCTTCCAACCAACCTATTATTTTAAAATGCTTTCCTCGCTCAGGGCTATAGGCGGTGCCATTTACCCATTTACCATTTTTAAAAACTAAATCTTTGAGAACAGTCATTCCGAGTATGGGTTGATTTCTCAAATTTGGATCTGGATTCTTTTTATCCACTAACAATTCATTTTCAGATCCTAAAGGCGGCTTTGCATAAATTATTTTTCCAAAATACTTTCCACCTTCTTTATAGATTTCTATTTTTCCGGTTTGATTTTCATTAAGCCAAACTCCGAGAATATCATCGGCTTGCGTTGGATTTCCAAGGTTGAAAATGAAAAGGTTTAAGACTAACAAAAATAAATTGTTCATGGTTTTAGATTTTTGATTGTGGTAATTATTAAATGTTGTGATATACAATTCCTTAGGAAAATACATCCGTGACGTATCTTACGCCCTCTTTTTCAACTTCGATTGCCCAGGCTTCTGCGGCTTCGGTAGAGGCGTCTGTCTCCTCTTGGTATATCTTTATTAAAGTATTTCGCACAGCGGGTGCCATTCGTTTCCCATCTCCGCAAACATAGATTCTTGCATCGTTTTTAAAAAGTCGAATGATTTCTTGGCGTTCCTCCCAGACTTTATGTTGAACAAACCTACTATGCTGTTCTCCGATTTCGCTATAGGCAAACAATGGTTTTACAATGTTGTCTTTCTCCCAGGTTTGTAATTCGTTTTTATACAACAAGTCAACATCAGGATGATCACAGCCAAAGAATAAAAGAGCTTCTCCTATTTTTTTACGCTTTGCCTTTTGAATAGCACGTTCTTCCAAGAATCCACGGAAGGGTGCAATTCCTGTTCCGGCTCCAATCATAATGATTGGTGTTTCTGACTTTTCTGGAAGGCAAAAACGAATGTTAGAAGGTCGGGTAGTTATGGTTACCTTCGTTCCGGGTTGCGCATAGCTTAAAAAGTTAGAAGCGACTCCCTGGAATTTTCCTTGCCCGGACCAAGCGGGGGCATCGACTACGGCTACAGTCAAAGCCAAATGGCCTTCTTTTCGAAGTGGTGAAGAAGAAATCGAGTATTGACGTGGTTTCATGGGTGGGAGCATTTCCAAAAAAGTATTCAACTCCAAATCAATTGCGGCAAACCGTTCCAATAAATCCAAAACACTTACTCTTTTTTCCAAAATATCAGTTTGATATTTTTTATCCCTTGCATAAGTCATCAGTTGAATTTCATGTGGGGGACAAACACATGCCTTCGCTAAAAGAGCAACTTGTTTCTTCGTAGCTGGTTGTGCCAATTCTACATAGTTTTTGAAAATTTCACCAATAGCTATCGGGAAACCAGTAGGCAAGTAACTAAGGGTTTCCATTTGTTTATGAATGGTAATTGAGGTGTCAAAATCAACATTAAACCTACGTAGCGCTCTGTCTATATTCTTTTGAGGGTTGGAAGGCAAAATAGCAAGATAATCACCAGCTTGATAGGTCATTCCCTCTGGCAATTCGATCTCGATATGCCGTTTTGATCGTCCTAAAGGATGACTCATATTAACAAGTTCTTTATTCTCTATAATGATTCCAGTGTGCAATTCTTTTTGCTGCAAAAATTCCCTGCGAGGGTCATTCATCATTTCAACTTCATAAAGCGCCTTGGCTTCTTTTGTTGTAATTTCTTTTTGTCCAAAATGTATTCTTATCTGTTTCCAAAAGTCATCATGCCAGGTCTCAAAGTCTCCAAAAAAATCACCTCTTGCATCCGCTTCTCCTCGTTTCATTATTGAAATTGCTCCTCCGTGAATTAATTGTTTTTCAATTTGTTTGGGAATAGCCTGATAGGTTCGCACCCAATCACGATTGCCACAGCCAAAAATTGTAAAATGAATTCCTTCCAGCTCATTAGCTTTAATGGTTTCCAACCAATCGACAAATTGTTTTGCATTGTGAGTCGGCTGTCCTTCATAAGAGGAAGTAACAATCACCACAGCACCTTCCTTTGGCAACCTGTTGGTATAGTCATTCAGCGTTCCGAGGCTTGGTTGATAACCATATTTATTTGCGTTGGAAGCAATTGTTTGAGCAAAGTTTTCGGAAGAACCACTGTTGGAGCCAAAAAGAATCAAGAGCGGAATTTGCTTTTCTAAAACTTCCTTTTTAGTGCTTGATGAAGGGATTTGCTGAATGAGATTGTCTTCCTTTTTTGAAGAGGGGTTAAAGTCTGTTCTTTTTTTTGCTGTAATGAAAAGCCCCTCCGGTTTAGTTGTCAAAGTTTCTTTGACTACCAATTGATAATTATCATCGCAAGCAGAAATATCAAAGCGCTGCAACAACATGGCGATTGCCAGAATTGCCTCTTGAATGGCAAAGGCTCTGCCTATACAAGCCCGAGCTCCATTCCCAAAGGGCTTGTAACAATTCAAAGGCATTTTTTCAAAAAGATCGGACTCAAATCTTTCCGGTTGAAAGGCCTCAGGATGCTTACCCCATACCTTTGGCTCTCTATGTAATTGGTTCAATAGAACAATAATAGGCTGTCCTTTTTTAATTTTATACTTGCCTCCGATTATGGTGTCCTCATCAGATTGAAGCGCAAATGCTGGAGCAGTAGGGTGGAGTCGTAAAGACTCTTTTAAGACTTGATCAATGTAAGTGAGTTGTTGAATGTGTTGCACTCTTGGCGTTTCACTTCCTAAAACCCGGAGCACTTCTTCTTGCGCTTTTTGAAGCACTTTTGGGTTTTTTAATAAAAGATAAATGGTGTAGGATAGCATTCCACTTGTTGTCTCATGACCTGCAACTAAAAAGGTCAATAATTGAAAACGAATATTTTCATCGCTTAGCTTTTCTCCAGTTATTGGATCCTGTGCGTTTAACATTAAATCAAGTAAATCCTTTTTTCCCCTAGTCGGATTCTTTTTTCGTTCTGCTATGATCTGATCTGCTATTTTAAAAAGGTAATTCGTATTGGCTGTATGTTTCATATTGGCCAAAAACATAAATGCATCTTGAAAGGGTAGTCGGTTTGCCCTTTTCCCTCCTTCTGATAGACCTTCCATCATCGCATTCACAAATGGATGCATTTTATCTTGATAAAAGCTATTGAGTCTGTAATCAAAAGCAGCAAGAGCAATGGTGTCCAATGTGAGGCGAGTCATGGCATCTGAAACATTGATCTGCTGACCCTCGCCTTGACGTTCCAATTTAAGCATGAGTTGTTCAGAAATGTCCAACATTTGAGGGAACATACTCCGGATGGCTCCAGGTCCAAAGGCAGGCATTAGAATTCGATGAGCTTTTTCCCAATTTGGTTCTTTAGTATAAGCTGTAAATAATCCATCTCCGACAACATCTCGCAGTTCCACAAGTGGACGCAGCACCTTTTTGTAAAAACGTTTAGTATCACAGACTTCGTTCACTAATTCCTGAGAACTGATTACTATCAATTCTTCTCCAGGTAGATCAAGTTTGTATATTTCGCCGTACTGTTTAGCGAGTTTATTTAGACTCCCCGTTGGCGTTTCAATATTCAACTCTTTCAAGTTTCCAATAATCGGGAAGGACTTCGGTTGCGGTATTTTCTGAATCGTGTCTGTCATAACTGTACTGTATTTGGTAAATGATTAAATTATACCGGCAAGTTCAGTTATTTAATAGAGAGAACTTTTCACATTTGTTAAAAAAGAGGGGAGGAGGGAGATTTTAGCTTTTTTTGGTCAAGCCAAAAGGAAATAACAATGCTTTTGTGTGCTATTAAATTAATCAAAAAAAATATGGCTCTTCGCTAAACCTGGCGGGCGGACAGGTTTGACCTAGAACCAAAGTATCTCCTAATAAGACTTATTCGAGCGAATACGACTCAAGGATTGTTGAGTAATCCCAAGGAAAGAGGCGATATGACCAAGCGGAACCCGCTGAATAATATCAGGATGCTTTTCTATTAATAATTGGTAACGTTCTTGTGCCGTTCGAAATTGAATGTCTTTAATTTTTTCACCAAATTCAACAGCCATGTTTAAAGAAAAGATACGACCGAATCGTTCGAGTTCAGGAAAATGATCCAACAAATAATTCAGACTATCCAAGGTCAAGGTTAACAAAGTGGAATCTTCTAAAGTCTCCAAATAATATTCACTGGCTGTTTGATTAAAATAACTAATAACCTCTGTCAAAATCGATTGTTCTTGAGCAAACCAATGAGTGATGTCTTTTCCCTCTTCATTTGTATAGTAAAAACGAATCATTCCCTGTTCAACAAAATATAACTTTCTACACACGTCTCCCTCTCGCAGTAAGGTTGTTCCTTTTTTGTGGTTTTCCAGAACCACCCGTTGAGTAATAGCTTCGAGCATCTCGGGGGTCAGTTTAATATGTTGGTCGATGAGTTCTAATATGATCATTTTTTGTTTTTTCTTAGCAAATGTACTTTATTAATTACCAACTTCTTTTTCTATACTATTAATCACCAAAGCTTTCTGATATCACTAAGCCATTTCCACCATCCACTCATCTTTTCTGCCATTCACTAAGTCTCGGCTCCATTAGAAACAAAACCCTCCTATCATTGTGATATCAAAGCACAGATGGTGCAAACAGATATTAAAAATATTCCCTTACTAAAACAATGATTATGAAATCCCTACTCTTATTAATCCTTCTTACCATTTCCTCCTTTTTCTTAAGTGCTCAACACTCCACGATGTTTCTAGAAGACGTCTTTGATCAAACTTGGATGATAGAACAAGGAATTACAAAAATGACCTCTACTCGAAGCATGAGAAGAGGAGATCGGTATTGTAAAATGCCAGGTGGTAACTTCCAGTTCATATCGGGCATAAAAATAAGTGAAAAAGCAAAATCTGTCAATCACTCCAAAACTGAAATAAGAGAAGTCGTTGGAAAGAAAGGCGCAATAAAGAATCAATACCGATTAGACCGAAGCAGTGGTCTGCTCAAAGAGTCCATAATGAATGATATGATTCATAAATACTATTTTTATAATGAAGATGGATCTATACATTATATTGTCTTCGATTTGGTTCTGAAAAGAACAACTCCAGGATCTCATCTGATGACAAAATATCAACTTTTTGAATTCACTAGAGATGAAGAGGGTAAGTTAATTGAAAAGACTTGTTATGTATTTGAGTCATCAATTAAAGCAGTTAGAAATGACCTTTGCGCTATTAAAGATAAAAGTGGAACCATTCGTTCCAGGTGGTTTTACTCCTATGATGACTTGGGGCGTTTAGCTCAGGTAAAAATGGAGGATACCATAGCTGGAGGAAAACTTAAAACTGGAATTTATGTCCCACATTATGATTCGAATAATTTTCCGGTCGAATTGTATTGCTATTCTAACAGTCTATCGGAATCGAACTTGGTGGGAAAACGATTTTATGAATATAAATAAATGAAAAGTTATGAAATATATTTTCTTGTGCTTAATATTACTTTTGTGTGCCTGTGGTGAACCTGCGATTCTCTTGGAAAATAATGAAGTATTTGTAAGCCCAAATTTGGAAAAAATGCAATTGGATTTAAGTGATCGGGAAAAGCCAATGCATTTAAGTTATACAATAGATATAAAGACTCCGGATACGTACATGTATTGTTATTTTCTATATCGAACGGTTTCTAAAGTCTACTTCCCGATCAAGTACAAAGAAGTAGAGAAGAACGAACTGATTCACTATGAATTAATAGAACGAGGTAGACTTAGTGATTTGAAAAAATCTGACTTGAATGGAAATTACTTGACCCTAGGAATAGACTATTCTTTCTCCTTAGACACACATCAATTGGATAATAGTGATTCGTATACTTCGATGTCTCAAGGTAATTCAGCTAAAGTTTCGGATATTCGTGGTCCGGTATCATTTCATTTTTTAAGGAATAATAGTATAGAAAGTAAAGTGCTCAATGATGTAGGTTTAGTGGTTTATAAGTTGCCTTGGGTGGAAGTGGAATCAACCATGAGTTATGAAAAATTTGAAAAAATGCAGCAGTGGAGATTGGACAATCATGAATTCGATTATAGTTCCTATTTTGAGAGCAAGGATTATTTTATGTACTTGCAGTATTTGAATGGATTCCTCAAGCATAGAGGACGATTGGAGGTGGAGCGTTTTGTGAAATGGTAATAACATATTAAAATGCCAAAAGAGAAATGAATAAACAGATTTCAAAATATAAGATGATTGTGTACGGTTTATCCTGTAAATGGCAGTTCCGCTTATTGTCAGTCCTAGTTAGTAGTATATTTCTATTTGGCATCCCGGAGTATGCATCTGCCCAAAATCGATTGATTGAACTAGCGGAATTTGGTGGAAAGGAAGGAGCCTTAAATGGGATAGTAACAAAATTTGTACAAGATCGAGATGGCTTTATCTGGACTGGAACAACGGAGGGATTGAGTCGTTTTGATGGTTCGAGTTTTGAACACTTCCAGCATGACCCTGAGGATCCGACTTCTATAGCAGATAATGAGATCATTACAATTTGTTCCGATAAAATAACTGGCGAAATTTGGATTGCACATGAGAAAGGTCTTTCGGTATTTTTACCAGAGAAAAAAGCGTTTAGAAATTATCTATTAAAAAAAGACAATCCCAATGGGCTCCCGAATAATAGAGCAATGTCTATTTTTATTGACGACACAGGTCTCGTTTGGCTCGGCTTTAATTCCAATCGCTCTAAAACGAATAGCCTATATCAGTATAAAAGAGCAGAGAATAGATTTGAAAAAATAACTTTTCAGTACAAAGAAGAAACAGCCCCTATATATTATTATTCAGTAGTAGAAATCCAACAAGATATTTTCGACAAAGAAAAGTTATGGCTATGCAGTTCGCATGGATTGATGAGTTTTCATAAAAAAGACAAGACTGTTTCTAACTATTGGATACCTAAATCCGAAAGGAATGGAAGTTTCAATAGAAGAATTACCTTATGTCAGATGCAAAACGGAAATATTTATGCTTCTTTTCCGGATAATGGTATGTTCCTTATTAACCGAACGACACGCAACTATACACGGATCGAACATTGTGAGGAGACAAAGGAACCCGTTTTTAAAGAGGGAATGAGCGCCTACTTGTATCCAAATTCCGACTATGATTTTTGGATCACTAGTCGTAAATCGACTTCCTTGTATGATGTATCATCTGGCTGTATAACTTATACAAAAAGGACAAAAGGGAAAAGGAAAAAAAATATATCAAGAGTAGATTTCATTGATCAACAAAACCGAATTTGGTCGAGAGGTAGTTATCGTGGATTTCATATATACAATCCTTTAAAGTTAAATAACTATGGTTTTGAACATCTTGTGCCTAGTGGCTCTGGCACTAGACGCCTCCCAGGAAGAATAGAGCGTATTTCAATAGATGAAATTGCAATCGTATATAGGTTATATATTGGTCTGGAAATCATAAATCTTACTACAGGCAAAAATAAAATTATTGGACCATCAGAGGAAAGCAGAACTAAGAAGAATACCCTTAATAACCCAGCAGATATGAGGCTCTTGCAGGATGGATCAATATTGTTATACAACAGTAAGAAACTTTTTCTATATCGTAAAGGGCTTGATACTTTAACTCAAATTTTGCTTCCAATAAAAGGACAGTCGATTCAAGACATTATACAAGATAAAGACGGAAGAGTTTGGATGACACATTTCTATCGTTTATATCAATTGGATATGGAAAATTATACTTTTAAAAGTTATACTAATGATATAAGGGGTGTTCGTAAAAAAGAAAGTATATTTTCGGGGGGGGGTGATTTGGCTGAAGATAAATATGGAAATATTCATATGTTGGACTACAATGGACTCCTTACCTTTTTGAAAAAAGAAAACAGATTTGTTTATCAAGACTATGGATTCGAGTTGGAGGGAGATTACTCAAGTCGTACAAAAACTGATTCTAAGCAAATAAAGAGTGATGAAAAAGGAAATGTATTTATATTGTTAGATGGACAGCATTTGGGTTGCGTAAATTTGGAAGCACTGGAGAGCAAACCTATAACGTTTTATGACGTGAGTCAGAATGGCACAAAGGCAAACGTTGAAACGTTTATTCCATTTGGTGATTCTTTGATATTTATTCGAGAAAATGGTGTTCAGTTTTTTAATTCAAAATGTAAAGAGTTAGATTCAGATTTTAGCTTTGGAAAAACGTTTGATCAGCCAATTAGGCGGGCAAGTCTTTTAGACAATAATCAAGTAGCGATACTTCGTAAGTATGGGTATTTTCACTTCAACCCCTTGCAACTGAAATCAACAAAGAGTTCTTTGGATGTCTATTTAAAACATTTCAAGGTGCGGGGAGTAGAAGAAAAAGTATCCGCATTAATAAATGATAATAAACAACTAAAATTAGACCCAGAGGAAAATTTCTTTTCCCTAAAGTTTGCAGTAAAAAAGTTTGACTTTGCAGATAAAACAACCTTTCGATATAAGTTGTCAGGCATTGATAAAAATTGGCAAGTGGGAACGCCAAACGAGTTTATTAGATATACCAAAGTACCAGGAGGAAGCTACCCATTCATTATCGAATCAATTGAAGAGGATGGTAAACTTATAGGGGAAACAACCATCGCCACCATCCACATTGCTATTCCCTGGTGGGAAAGCCTTTGGTTTCGAATTTTGGCTATTTGTTCCGTTTTGGCTTTAGTTGCCTTTGCCTACAAAAGAAGAATTGATAGAGCCTTGAAAGAAGAACGCCGAAGTGCAGAGGTGAAAAAATTGGTAGCAGAGGCAGAGATGGCTGCCCTCCGCGCGCAGATGAACCCACACTTTATTTTTAATTCTTTAAACTCCATCGATTATTACATCATCAAAAAAGATCAGGAAACGGCCTCTGATTATTTGAATCGTTTTTCCAGATTGATTCGATTGGTATTGAAAAACTCACAACAGGAAAAAGTCAGCCTTAAGGAAGATCTGGAGGCCTTGCAATTATATATTCAACTGGAAAGATTACGTTTTAAAAATGCTTTTGAATACAACATTAGCATTGCAGATGACCTAAATCAGGATCAACTAAAAATTCCACCCATGCTGATTCAGCCTTATGTAGAAAATGCAATATGGCACGGCTTAATGCAACAGAAGCACAAACCCGGAAAACTGTTGTTAAAAATTTATAAAGAAAATAATTTCTTAAACTGCCACATCGAAGACAACGGCATCGGCCGAGAAGCTGCTATGGCTCGAAAATCAAAATCCGGTAGCAAGCAAAAATCTTTTGGAATGAAAATAACCGGAGACCGACTCGCTTTGTTGAACACAGACACGGATACCGCATCAGCTGCAACCGTTGCCATTATTGATTTGAAAAACGAAGATGGAACAGCCGCAGGAACAAGAGTAGAGTTGAAGATCCCACTTGCTTAGGACAGCACTATGTAAATTAGAACTTTATTAGGTTCTTCGCCAAACTCAGTCGGTAGATGGGTAGATGGGTAGATGGGTGGATGGGTGGATGGGTGGATGGGTTTTCCTTCTCCCGCCCGCCTGACTTCGGTCGGGCTGGTTCGCAGTTCTTGACGTTAGTCCTAAAAGGCGGACAAG
>CAZDTI010000006.1:0-54981 GCA_964508085.1 uncultured Saprospiraceae bacterium
CAACTCAATATCGTCGGAAACTTCGACAATATTCGTTTCGGCGGCTTTTTTAAGCTTGGCCGTATCTCGCCCATTCAAAACAATTTCAGCACCTGCGGCCAATGGTAGTTACACCATTACGATGAGTTGGACGAGACACACGCGTGATGGTGAAGTAGCAGAAACGCTGCCTGTGAGATTCATTCCATGAGTATGGAATTCTTTACTTGGCCTTGGATGCAACTTTTCTTTAAAGAAGACACGATGAAATATAAATTTTCACACTTGACAGGTGCATTGAAATTTCTGCCTTATGGGGTGGCCGTCGACGAATTCCAACATTATGTTTACGAAAATCCAGGAGTAAGTCCAGCGGAGCGAAATCAGAAATGGAAAGAGATAGAAAAAAAGTATTTGCCTCATCGAAACTATAACGGCAATTCCTTTCTGGAGGAAGGACGTTTTTGGCAAAGACAGAACCATATTTTTACGATGCCTTTTTATTATATCGATTATACGCTGGCTCAAGTTTGTGCTTTCCAATTCTGGAAAAGAGACCAGGAGGATCACAAGGAAGCTTGGTCTAGCTATGTGAATTTATGCAAGGCAGGAGGATCTAAACCATTTTTAGAATTAGTAAAATTGGCAGGCTTAAAATCGCCATTTGAAAAGGGTTGTGTCGCTGATGTGGTTGCTCCTATTAAATCTTGGTTGGACAATGTGGATGATAGATCCTTCTAAAAGGGTTGGCTATTTGTCTGGTTCTTTCCAAAAAAAGAGAACCTCGAATGCCTAAAGAATATATCTTTTATGGATAATTGCGTTTAATCTTTGAATCGTAGAAGAAATCTAAAGCTTTGTTAAGAAAACATATGGTGCGTAATATTCTTTATATCAGTTTGTTGCTACTTCTTGTATCCTGTGATAAGGAAACAGAACGTTTGACGGAATTCGAAGTGCATGGTTTGGATGTATCTCATTATCAGGCCAGAATAAATTGGGAGGAAGTAGTCGAAAACGACATTGATTTCACCTTCGTAAAAGCGACAGAAGGAGAGGAATTAAAAGATAGTTTATTTAGGCGAAACTGGACCCAGTTGAAAAAGGTGGGGATCAAAAGAGGAGCCTACCATTTTTTTCGTCCTACCTTATCAGCATTGCAGCAAGCGCGTAACTTCATGGAAGCAGTTCACTTAGAACCTGGAGATCTACCTCCTGTCCTGGACATAGAGGTCACGAATAATGCCTCTGCCACTGTTATTGTAAATCGAGTACGTAGCTGGCTAGAGCTCGTGGAAAAACATTACAATGTGCGACCGATTATTTATACCAACCTAAATTTTTATGAAAAATACATAGCAGAAGCATTTCCAAATTACCCCATTTGGATCGCTCGTTACAATTATGCAGCTCCTAACTTGTCTAATCACGATCAATGGCAGTTTTGGCAATATGGGAACAAAGGTCGAATCGCGGGTATAGACGGAGATGTGGATTTCAATGTTTTTTATGGAACGCTAAAAGATTTGGCAAAACTCTCTGTTCCACCGCCAGTAAATCTGACGGATGTGGTTTTCACTCCCTCGGGTAATTTAGGAGCTCAATCTAAATAACTATCCGCTTTGAACGGAAACCAATTGACCTTCACTTGAGAATTGGCTAACCCTTTCCAGCTTTTCTTTATCTTTACCTTTATGTTGACGACAAAAGACATTAGTTATACTTATGATGGGAATAATACCCTTCATTTTCCTGACATTAAATGTGAACGGGGAGAGCAATGGTTATTGCTTGGACAATCGGGAATTGGAAAAACAACATTGCTCCATATTCTTGGTGGTTTGAGAACACCAAAAAAAGGGAAAATCTTTATTGAAGAAACAGATCTATATGATTTGCCTTCCGCTCGTATGGATCGATTTCGAGGGAAAAACATAGGTATCGTTTTTCAGCAACCTCCATTTTTAAAGGCATTGTCTGTGGAAGAGAATCTGGCTGTCGCACAACAATTGGCCGGGCAAAGTATTTCCAAAGAACGAATTAAAATGCTTTTGGACCGGCTAAATCTGGGACATAAACTGAAAGCCAAAACAACGGCGCTTAGTCAAGGAGAACAGCAACGGTTAGCTATTGCCAGAGCAGTTATTAATAAACCCGTTTTAATTCTTGCAGATGAACCAACTGCCGCTTTAGACGACGCGAATTGCAAGCAAGTAGTAGCATTGTTAGAGTCTCAAGCTAAAGAAGAGAATGCCACCTTGGTTATCGTAACTCACGATCAAAGGCTGAAAGACATATTTCCCAACCAAATTACCCTCGGAGACTTATGAATCTACTTAGACTAAGTTGGAAAAACTTGACCAATAACCCACTGACAATGTTATTGAGTTTGCTCTTGTTTGCACTTGGGGTAGGCTTAATCAGCTTGTTATTGATGCTTAATAAACAACTATCAGAGAAATTCGATAAAAATCTAGCTGATATAGATTTAGTGATAGGTGCAAAAGGAAGTCCTCTGCAAATGATACTCTGCAACATGTATCATGTGGACTCTCCTACTGGTAATATTTCTATAAAGGAAGCTCGGCCTTTTATGAATCCCAAGCATCCGTTTATTAAACTTGCAATTCCACTTTCTTTGGGAGATAGCTACAAGGGATATAGAATAGTTGGGACTGTTCCGGAATTTGTTGATAGTTTATATCAGGGGAAATTGAAGCGTGGAAAGATATGGACTCGACCGATGGAAGTTTGTATTGGAGCTATAGTAGCTGATCGTCAGAAGCTTTCTATTGGAGATACATTTTTTAGCTCTCATGGTCTGGTAGATGATGGAATCAACGTACACGATGAAGGAGCACCATTCAAAGTAGTTGGTATTTTTCAGCCGAACGGAACTGTTTTGGATCAATTGATTTTAACGAATACACAAAGCATTTGGGCAGTGCACGGAGATCATGATCATGATCACGACCACGGAGGAGAGGAGCATAATGCCAATAGTAATGCAAATGGAAGTAAAGAGGAAGCTCATAATCACGAAGGAGGTCACGATCATAGCCACGACCACGATCACTCTCATGATGGACATGATCATGATGGACACGATCATGCGGAGCATGACCATGAGGGACATGACCATGAGGAGCATGACCATGAGGGACATGATCATGACCACGAAGAGGCGGCTCCCATTGAACAAAAACCATTGATAGAAGAAGTAGACAAAGAGATCACCTCCTTGCTGGTTCGCTATCGAAGTAAAACGAATTGGCGGGCATTAAATTTACCTCGGAATATCAATGAGAATACAGATATGCAAGCAGCAGCTCCTGCCTATCAAATCAGTAGATTATTTAGTGTGATGGGAGCCGGAGAACAATTGTTACGAATCATTGCAATGGTGATTATTTTTGTTTCTGGCTTGAGTATTTTTATATCTCTTTTCAAATCTTTACGAGAACGAAAATCGGAATTGGCTCTGCTAAGGGTAATGGGTGCTTCACGAGGGTATTTGTTTGCGCTAATTATTTCTGAAGGACTATTGTTGGCTGTTTTGGGTTTTGTAATAGGTATATCACTTAGCCATCTTGGAATGAATCTTTTAGCAGGAGTAATGGAAGATGCTTATCGATATACTTTTACAGGGTGGGCATTTATGAAAGAAGAAGTGTACTTGTTTTTTGGAGCCTTATTTATCGGATTTATATCTGCACTGATTCCTGCTATTCAGGCGGCCAATACAGATATTTCTGAAACCTTATCAGAAGGATAATTCCTTAAAGCATATGAGCTTTAAGCCTATCTTAACGATATGGCATTGAGAGAAAGCTTATCTTTGCCTTGAGAAATGTATTGAAAGAGCGAAGTCTATGAAAGGCTTCTTCTCGTGAAAACACTGAATTGCAATGAATTTAAAATCCCTTTCGTTTTTGTTTTTTCTTTTGGCTTGGTCCAATTCCTCCGTGCTGTTTGCACAGAATACAGAAAACGTATGGCGAACACTGGGGTTGATGAAATTTGAACGACAATACAGTGAACATGATGGGATAGGTCAGGGGGCTGGACGATTCGTTCCAATTATAGAAGCTTTAGAGGGAAAAGAAATTACTTTGAAAGGATACGTAGTTCCGTTAAGTGGAAAAAAGGCACAGAGCCATTTTATGTTTTCGGCTTATCCATTTAGTGATTGTTTTTTTTGTGGAAAAGCTGGACCGGAGTCTGTTGTAGAAGCATTTACAAAGGACCAAAAGAAGATAAAATTTTCAGAAAAACCCATCACGATTAAAGGTATTTTTAAATTCACATCCAGGGATCCAAATGACATTATGTTTACCTTAGAAGAAGTAGAACTGGTCAAGGATTAACCTTGACTTTTAACTGCTAACTTTCTACTATCATTATTAGAGCTGTTAACAGTTATTTATTTGAAGTTATCACAATATTAAAATAAACATGAAAAAAATAACAGTACTATTTGCTTGTCTCTCTTTTTTGCTTTTGTCTAATTCACTAAGTGCCCAGGATACCGCTGCTAAAGTAGATCCCAACAAAGTATGGAACACCTTGGCAAAGATTACCTACAAAAAAGAATACGATGAGATGATGGGTTTTAAAATAGATGTCCCCGTCTTTAGCCCTGAGGTAAAAGAACTTGATGGTAAAGAGATAACTATAAAAGGATACATCATTCCGGTAGAGGGTTATAAATCACATAAAGAATTTGTTTTTTCTGCCTTCCCTTATAATATGTGTTTCTTTTGTGGTGGCGCAGGTCCAGAAACGGTGATGGAAATTATGGCTGATGAGGCGATAAAATATACAACGGACCCAATTACCATTAAGGGTAAATTGGCTTTGAATGATAGTGATATTAACCGTTTGATTTACTCGATGACAGAGGTGGTGAAGGTGGAAGAGTAGATAGTTAGTAATCTCAATCCACTTTTCAGCAAGGGCTTCACTTGGCTATTTAGACAGGTGAAGCCCTTGTTGTATAAGTCTGGTATCAAAAATCTATATTATATTGCCTTACATTTTTCTACGAGCCATGCCACTTCTTCCTTGTTAAGTTCTGGTGATAACTTATCAAATACCTCTTGATGATACTGATTTAACCAATTTTTTTCTTCTTCATCTAACAATGATTTTTCAATTAAATTTGTAGCGATAGGAAATAGCGTTAAGGTCGAGAATTTCAGAAAACGGCCAAATTCATTTTCCATTGCGACTTCCGTTAGAACAAGATTCTCAATTCGGATTCCGTACTCCCCTGTTTTGTAAAAACCTGGTTCGTTAGAGGTAACCATTCCCGGTTTTAATGCTACTTTTCCACGAGCTATATTGGCAGAGATACTTTGTGGGCCTTCATGGACATTTAAGAAATAACCAACACCATGCCCCGTTCCATGTCCGTAATTTAAACCTTGTTTCCATAGGAATTGTCTGGCCAGTGTATCCAGTTGAGTGCCTACAGTCCCTTCCGGAAATACAATGTTAGTTAAGGCAATGCACCCTTTTAAAACTAAGGTGTAATCTCTCTTTTGAGTAACTGTTGGTTTCCCCCAGCAAGTGGTACGAGTGATATCCGTAGTGCCATCTGCATACTGTCCGCCAGAGTCGAGAAGTAGCATGCCTTCTTTTTTAATATCGGCACATTTACCTTCCTGAGGGCTGTAATGCACAATGGCTCCATTGCCTTTGTAACCAACGATGGCTCCGAAGCTTTCGCCGTGATAGTCTTTATTGTGAGATCGGAACTGTGCTAATTGGCGCGCTACTTCTGCCTCAGGAACGCTTCGTTCTTCCAGTGTTTGATCGAGCCAACGATAAAGTTTCGTCAGTGCAACACCATCCTTTATCATAGCCTGACGGATGTGCTTGACTGCTGTCGGTGATTTGATGGCTTTTAATTGTATTGGAATAGTAGAACTAAATAAAACCTGTTTTTCTGGAATAGCATTGTATAAAGCCATACTAGTTTTGGTACGATCGATAGAGATGTTTTTACCGGTTGGTAAAGCATTTAAAAAAGGGGTAATGTCAGAATAAGGTTTTAGATAAACACCATCGACTTTTAGCTGGGTTCGGATTGCTTCTGGTATTTTGGTCTTATCTACAAAAAGATAGGTTATCTCGCGACCAACGATGGCATAGGCAATGAATACTGGGTTACAATCTACGTCAGAAGAACGGAGATTGAAAAGCCAGGCAATGTCATCCAGTGTTGTGATTAAATGATAGTCGGCCTCTTGAATCATCTTAGCGCGAACGGCTTTAAGTTTTTCTACACGGCTGCTACCATTAAAACGATCTTCGTGTTCAAAGATGGGATTCTTTGGTAATGAAGGGCGATCTTTATAGGTCTCTTCAATTAGGTCAATATTAAAATCTAGGGTTATTTTTTTAGGGTGTAAGACTTTCTGCAAGGCATTGATTTGTGCAATGGAAAAGAGCATCCCATCACAAGCTACTGTACTCATTGGTTCTAGCTGAGTAGGAAGCCATTGCAAATGTTCTGGAGCATGTGGTACCTTTTGTTTGTGTAAAACAACTTCACTATCAGCCAATTCCTCTTCTGCTTGTATGAAATATCTTGAGTCAGTCCAAATCCCCGCATGATCTTTAGTGATAATGGCCGTTCCGGCAGAACCCGTGAAACCACTAATCCAGCTTCTGGACTTCCATCTATCTGCTACATATTCTGATTGATGTGGGTCGCTACTTCCGATGATGTAGGCGTCTATACTGTGAATCTTCATTAATGCTCTCAAACTCGCAATTCTTTGGTTTATGGTCATATCAAGTGTTTTATTTGTTCAACTGTTAACGGTTAATTATTAATCTTAGGACTATTTGAACAGCATTGGTACTTTAGTAATTGGCAGTAACCTTTTTCTGCATAAAATTTAAATAAACTACGTCACGTTTTTAGACCCTAAACAAAATACTGTTTTAAGCGTAGAAAAGGCCTTGAAAAGCCCCAATTTACTTTCTTTATGAAGAAGATAAAAAAAAAATAGGGCCTCAAAACCCAGTGTTTTCGGTGTAATTGGCATATTTTTTGATAAAAGCGCGCTTTTTGCTGGACATATTAGTATAAATGATTTATATTGCATTATACATCAGCCATAAGACATAACCTTTCTAATTAATTCTTGTCACCATTTTACTGATTAGGGACACCAACAAAAGTAGACATTTCATGTCGATAAATATAGTGTTGGACCTCGACAGGGTGGGAGGAGTATATGACTAACTCAAAACTAGAACAATCGAATTAAAATTATTTACAAAACTCAGAGAAAACCTTAATTAAATGCTAAAGCAGAACTTAAGTCACAAAATGCTTCAGAAGCTGTCGCCACAGCAAATTCAGTTGATGAAGCTTTTGCAAATCCCGACCGCTACCCTTGAACAGCGAGTCAAAGAAGAGTTAGAAGCTAATCCCGCTTTGGAGGAAGGTGAAGAAAACGAAGATACTACAGATCTATTGGCGAATAATGATGAAAAATACGCCGATGACAAAAAAGATGCAGAAGAGGACTTTACGGAAGAACCTGAAAATTTTCGCGAAGAAGAATTTGAATTGGATGATTACATCAACGAGTACATTGAAGATGACCCTTCTAGCTATAAGCTAAAGGTGAACAACTACTCTGCAGATGAGGAAGAAAAAACTATTCCTATTGCGGTAGAAGATACATTCCATGAATACCTAGAAACGCAATTGGGTATGTTGGAACTGGTAGATGAACGAGAGGAGTTAGTTGCTAGACAAATCATTGGAAGTATTGATGATGATGGTTATCTAAGAAGAGAGCCTGTCTCGATTATCGATGATCTGTTGTTCTCTCAAAACATTACCGCTACAGAAGAAGAAATTCTTGGATTACTTAAACAAATTCAACGTTTCGATCCTCCGGGAATCGGTGCAATGGATCTCCAGGAATGCCTAATGATTCAGCTCAATCACAGAGCAGAACACCAGAAGGACAATATGGAAGAGGAAGAAGAGGAGATTTTTAACATTGCTCTTAGAATTATTGATGAATACTTCAATGAGTTTTCTAAAAAGCATTATCAGAAGTTGCAACGCTATCTCAATATTACAGAAAAGCAATTGAAGAATGCCATTGATGAAATTCTAAAATTGAATCCTAAACCAGCTAGCGGGTATAGTTCTAACAGTAGAAATACGTATTACATTGTCCCTGATTTTACAATTGTAAATAAAGATGGCGAGTTGGATCTATCTCTAAATTCCAGAAACGCTCCTGACCTTCGAATCAATGACCATTACAAGGACATGTTGATGTCTTACAAGGTTAATAAAGAAGCGAAGAAAAGTAATCGTCAGGAAAAAGAAGCCGTGCTTTTTATCAAGCAAAAAATTGATTCTGCCAAATGGTTTATAGATGCGATTCGTCAGCGTCAGCAAACAATGTATAAAACGATGTACTCCATTATGCAGTACCAGTATGATTTTTTCAAGACAGGAGATCAGAAGTTGCTTCGGCCAATGATTTTGAAAGACATCGCTGATATTACCGGATTGGATATTTCGACTGTTTCGCGTGTAGCGAATAGTAAATTTGTTCAGACGGAATTTGGTACCAAGCGATTGAAGGATTTCTTCTCTGAATCACTTCAAACTAAAACGGGAGAAGAGGTTTCTACCCTAGAGGTGAAGAAAATTCTTACGGAAATAATCTCCGAAGAGAATAAGAAGAAGCCATATTCTGATGAGAAATTAAAGAATATTCTCAGAGATAAAGGATACAATATAGCGCGACGTACGGTGGCTAAGTATCGGGAGCAATTGAATGTACCAGTGGCGCGATTGAGAAAAGAACTTTAGTGATTTTGTACTTCGTTAAGAAGTAACTATAATACAGTTTATAAGAAAAAAGGTGCAATCGAAACGACTTTCTTGTCAGGTTTCGATGCACCTTTTCTTTTCCCAGAAACAGAAGTATGGGGCTGATATAATCTTAAAGGGCCTCTTCCAATAAGGTCGTATTTATTCGTATGTCTCCACCTAATGTTCTATGGATCGGGCAACGGTCTGCAATTTCTAACAGTCTAGTTACTTGTTCTTCAGAAAGCGTTCCTTCAAGTTCGATGCATTTTTCAAAGTGATCAATTTTACTTGTACTCTTTTCACAATTTGCACAATCTTCTGCATATTTTTTATGATGGTTGATGTGGACCTTTACTTCTTTGAGATCCCATTTTTTCCGTCGAGCATACATCTGTAATGTCATAACTGTGCAAGCGGCCAAAGATGCAGAGAGCAGTTCGTAAGGAGATGGTCCAAAGTCATCACCACCTACTTGTTCTGATTCATCAGCAACCAGACCATGTTGGCCAGCAAGGATCTCCGTGGTATAGCCTTCCTCCCCTAATTTCGCAACCACTTGTTTTTCTGTTTTTAAACTTTCCTTTTTTGGCAATTCAATATACCTGCTGACCCAGGATGCAATGGTGTTTCCCGCATAGGCCGCACTTTTTTTATCAGTCAACATATGGTCTGCTCCGTCTAAAGTAATGAAACTTTTCGGATGATATGCCGCACCATAAATATGAGCGGCATTGTCTATTTCAACGACTTTGTCTTGAGGAGAATGCATGACCAGTAAAGCTTTTTTTAATTGTTTTAAAACTTGGTACATGTCTTTGCTTTTCAAGTCGTCTAAAAATTGTTTTTTGATTAAAAATTCTCGTCCACCAATGTTTACTTTTGCAAAGCCAAACTTTTCAATGTCTTCTATTTTGCTTTGTAGCAAATGGGCAACGTGTTCAGGTTCAGACGGAGCTCCAATCGTTGCAACTGCAGAAATGGAAGCTATTTTACTGGCTGCAAAAATGGAAGCAGCCCCTCCTAATGAGTGACCAATAATGATAGACGGTGCGACATAATGTTCTTCTAAAAAACGAGCAGCGGCTAACAAGTCTTCTACATTTGAGGTGAAATTGGTTTCTGCGAAGTCGCCTTCGCTCTCCCCAAGGCCTGTGAAATCAAAACGAAGTACGGCTATCCCATTTACCGTAAGGGCTCTACTAATGTGCCGGACTGCAGAAAGGTTTTTATTGCCGGTGAATACGTGAGCGAAGATGGCATAGTTGTGTGGAATGCTATTCGCAGGAAGTTCTAGACGAGCAGCCAGCTCATAACCATTGGCATTGGTGAATTTTACTTTTTTTGATCTCATGTTTTTTATTTAAAGTTCTTTGGTTGATCTGTAGTTCCGTCAGCTATAATTTTCTGTTTTTAGGAACCATATCAGCATCTAAGAATATTACCTTGTGTGTTTATGATCTAACGAATATAGGAAAGAATATCTAATAAAACGTGCTGGAATTTCGTACATTTATGAGATGAAAGTAAAAATACAAAAACTCCTCTTTAGCCTGTTGTTTTGCGGCACACTAGTTAGTCAAAATGTCGCACAGCTCCATGAACCTGTTCTTACAGGAGTGGAAGGTCAGGCCTTACTTGATGGATTGGTAGCCCAATTTAAACCAGGAACCATCTATGATTATGGTAAAGCACGGGACACTATGTTCTCTAAAGTATACATGTTTAATGATAGCCTAACAGGAGTCTATAGTGGTTATACGATATATCTCGACCCTAATCTTGATCCTACGACTACCGCCTTTCAAAATGGAATTAATACGGAACACACTTACCCAAGAAGTTTAGGTGCAGATTCTGGAAATGCAAAGAGTAACATGTATCATCTATACGCCACTAGAGAAAATGTAAATGCAGAACGAGGGAATTTGCCATTTGGGGAAGTACCAGATAGCGAAACAGCAGAATGGTATCATTTAGGACAGTCGCAAACCAATATTCCAAGTCAAGATATAGATCTGTTTAGTGAGCGGGGAGCAAGTGCTTTTGAACCCAGAGAAGATCATAAAGGAAATGTTGCCAGAGCGATGTTTTATTTCTACACAATGTATAAAGCAGAAGCAGATGCAGAAGATCCCAATTATTTTGAACAACAAAAGGAAACACTCTGTGATTGGCATCTATTGGATCCTGTAGATCAAAATGAGTGGATAAGAAATGGACTTATTTCGATTCATCAAGAAGGAAAGAAAAATCCTTTTATTATGGATTGTACGCTAGCTGAACGAAGTTACTGCGCGTCGTTTAATCAGCCCTGTAGCCCGACAGGTACCTCCTCAACTGCGGATCAATTTGACAATCGCTTTGAGTTGCATCAAAATATACCTAACCCAGTTTACACTTCTACGGATATTAGTTACAGACTTGATCAATCCTTTCATGTTCGACTTCATTTGTATGATGCCACTGGCCAACTTTGTAAAACTATTGTTGATGGATTGCAAAGTGCAGGGTTGCATTCTGTCCGTTTAGAAGGTTCTGAGCTTGCAGAAGGAATGTTATATGTTTATCAATTGGAACTATTTGATGGTTCTAATTATTATACCCGTTCACGCAAATTATTAAAGTTGTAATAACCTATGTCCTACAATAGAAGATCGTTTTTACAGAAGTTGAGTGCATTTAGCGGAGTGATGGCTATTCCTCATTTATTGCCAGAAGCTATCGCAAAACCCTTAGAGAATGCTCGTAAAAGAGTTGAAGGTAGGCCTGCGGAAGAGGTTGCAAAAGATGAATCTTTTTGGTATCAAGTAATGTTGTCTTATACTGTATCTCCATTGGTGTTAAACTTGAATAATGGAGGAGTAAGTCCTCAGCCCAGAGTCGTTCAAAAAGCGGTAGAACGATTGAATGCGATGAGTAATGAATCGCCTTCTATGTACATGTCGCGGCTTATCAATGCGGGTAAGGAACCTCTAAGGGCAGAGTTGGCTCGATTAGCAGGTTGTGACATTGAGGAAGTTGCAGTGAATAGAAATGCTTCCGAAGCTTTGGAGACTATTATTTTTGGCTTGCGCCTTAAAAAAGGAGATGAAGTGGTGTTGTCCAATCAAGATTATCCGAACATGATTAATGCCTGGAAACAGCGAGCGCATCGGGATGGGATTGTATTAAAATGGGTTAACTTTGAAGTGCCATGTACCAATAATGAATATCTAGTTCAACAATATAAAAATGCTTTTACAGCAAAGACAAAAGTGGTTCATATCACACATATGATCAACTGGACGGGTCAGGTACTACCCGTTCGAAGTATTGCAGATACCGCTAAAAAAAGAGGGATAGAGGTATTGGTCGATGGAGCGCATTCTTTTGCTCAATTACAATATAAAATTTCTGAATTGAATTGTGATTACTTCGGTACCAGTTTACATAAATGGCTATGCGCTCCGTTTGGAACAGGTATGTTGTTTGTTCGAAAAGGGAAAATTAAAAACCTGTATCCATTATTGGCTGCTTCTGATCCAGAAGAGGATAATATCCGAAAGTTTGAAAACTTGGGAACTCGCTCAATAGCCATAGAACAGGCGATCGGACATGCCATTAATTTTCATGAATACATTGGTGCAGACAGAAAAGAAAAGCGCTTGTTTTATCTGAAGAATTACTGGGCAGAAAAGGCAGCTCAGTTGCCTGGTGTGCAGATACTCACTCCGTTAGAGAAAGGTTATAGCGGTGCCATTGGTCTTTTTTCTATAACAGGAATAGCACCTATAGATACGCTTAATTTTTTATTTAAAAAACCTTATCGAATACATGCGTCGATAGTCAACAGGGAAAACATCCAGGGCGTCAGAATAACACCTAATGTTTATACACTGACTAAAGATCTTGACCGTTTGCTGATGGCAATTCAAGCGTGTATTGAAACAAAATAGGGAGGAGGCCGTTGCACCTTAAATCGGTGCTCCACAAGCCTGTTTCCTTATGCAAGCTAAGACCTCCCTTTATATTCTCTTCTTCTGTTTGCCGTCCTTTAGTTGGGGAATGGCGACAAGTCAACCTAATAACTATTCTAAAAATAAGGAATATATTGCTGATATTCTAAATGAATTATCAATAGACTCTCTTGATCGAACGGCCCGAGTATCTCTCCTGCTTCAAATAGCTGAGGGGAAAAAAGGTATTGATTCCAATGTAGCGATTGCTATAGTGGAAGAAGCCATTCGAATGGCAACTGACTATGAGTTAGGTAAAGAGTTAGCAAATGCTCAACACACCTTAGGGAAAATAAAATGGAGAAATAACAAATACGAAGATGCAATAAGTTACTTTTATCGAGCTAGTAGTTTACGAGAACAGATACAAGATTCTTTTGGCATAGTGGATTCAGATGTTCAAATTGGGGATATATATCTTCGCGAAAATCACCAGGACGACGCGGAGTATTTTTACAAGAAAGCGGCTAAACTATGTCAAAAAATTGATTATAAAAAGGGAAATATTGATGCGGACATAGCTTTAGCTAAATTACTTTTTCAAAGGGGAGAAGTAAAGCAAGCCAAAATATATTTAGAAACTGCATTAGAACTTGCAAGAGAGATAGGGTACAAAGAGGGAGAGGTTCGTACATTCATAGTTTTGGGTAGCTATGATTTGAGTAAAAAAAACAATGAAAAAGCCTACGCTAGTTTCTCATTTGCACTCAAAGAAATAAGATTGTTAGATGATCCATACTTGCTGTTGGAAGTCCTTCCATTGACAGCGGAAGCTTTGCAGGTTAAACCCGAAGGACGAGCTAAAGCTGAAGCGCTAATCAAGGAAAGCTTAGCATTGGCGAGAACTATGGAATTGTCAGTTAATGAACAGAAAGGACTTGCAGTCCTGGCTCAACTATATGAAAAAGAGGGTTCTTATGAAAAAGCCTACCATGTAGAAAAACAACGGTTTGCTCTAAATCAAAAAATAGCAGAAGAGAATAAAGAGCAGTCAATGGCTGAGGTACTGGTTAAATACCTAGGGCGAGAAAAAAGAGTAAATGAACTTCAAAGCTCAAACGAAATTTTAAAAAATAGACAACAGATTTCTCAACTCTATTTGGTAACTGCATTCATTTTAGTGGCCAGTATTTTTATGATTGTAGGAGTATTGTTTTATCAGCTTAGAAAAGAAACAGCGTCGAATTTACTTTTAGAAGAATCTAATGGATTGTTAGAGGGAATGAATAAAGAGTTGTCCGAAACTAATTCCGCACTGGAACGATTTGCCTATGTAGCTTCTCATGACTTGAAAGAACCCCTTAGAGCTATCAGTTCTTTTACGACATTGATTGAACGAAAGTATCATCCATTGTTAGATGAAAAGGGGAAGGAATATATCAAATTTGTAGTAGATGGTGTAGCACATATGAATTACCTCCTTGAAGACTTACTACAATATTCTAGATTGGTTAATAAAAAAGATTTTACTCCTGAGCCAGTTAACCTAAACCAAGTAGTGGCTTCTGTAGAAAAAGTACTCGGTCAAAAAATCGGAGAGCGAAATGCATTGATCGAATACCCAAAAATGCCTATTGTTTCCTCCAACTCATTACACATGCATCAACTTTTTCAAAACTTGATCGCGAATGGTTTAAAATTCAATGACAAATCAACTCCTAAGGTTGAAATCAACTGTAAAAAAGAAGAGAACAAATACCTAATTTCTGTAAAAGATAATGGTATCGGAATAGACAAACAATATCATCATAAGATATTTGAAATGTTCCAACGATTATCTAAAAACGAATATGCCGGGACTGGAATTGGTCTTGCCATCTGTCAGAAAATCATAGAGCTAAACGAACAAGAAATTTGGTTGGAATCAACACTCGGCCAAGGAACTACTTTCTTTTTCTATTTGCCCATGGAGCAGGCAAATTAATAAGAGAATGTTTTACGACCTAGCCCTATCAGGTTTCAGCATTAAATAGTCCAAAAAATAAATTATTTTAATAGAAAAGCTATTGCTCTGGGGGATATCCGACAGCTGAGATATCCCTTTATTATAATCAGAAGGTATTCTTTCTGGAATGTCTTCAAAAGCGGTAATGGCATTCTTCCATACAAAAAATATATCTGAACCCGGTGCAAATCGCCAACGGTATTCCATATCAATATTAAAAGCATTGAAACTATTGTTATTGAAAGAATTGTAGTTACTATAACCCAAAGAACCATCTTGCTCCAGCTTATGAAAAGAGCTGTATTCAGCCACAGACCAATAATGTCGTAGTCGAAATATTAAAGACATCTTGTTATTAAAAATGTAGTTGGTATTTAGTACATTTTCTATAGTCTGGACATCACGTACCCCTAAAATAATATCATCGCTTTCTTTCGTTACATAGCCCACTTCATTGAGAGAAGTAGAGCTATTAATATCTAGAATAAAGGACAAATGATCGTTGACCCGATAGCGTGGAGAAATAAAAATATCATAATAAAAACGACCATCTTCGTCGAATTTTCTGAAAAAGGTTCGTAGATCATAGGCAAAGGTTTTCCGATAGTCGGAAGAAACCCAAGCACCAAGGCCAGCATTAACAGGGAATTGATAATAACGGGAAAAGTCATCCGTTCTTGGTTCGTAATAATCGTTGGTTGTGAAAGGTTCATAAAAAGAATTCAAACCGAAAGCGAAGAATTTTTTTGTAACTGCGAAAAAGTTGAAGTTGACGCCATAATTTACAAAAGCATTCGGGTCTTGTAAGCGAATATATTGTGACCCTAAGTTGAAGCGCATTCGATTGAAAATCCCGAAAGGTTTAAAAATTTGATAACTCACCTCGCCACTTAGATTTCTTACATTGGGTTGAAATAAAAACCCGAGATCGTTTTTGTTGTAATGACGACTGTCCACATCATAAGACGTTTCATACTGAAATTGACCACTCGTTTTGGCGAAAGCTAATCCATACGAATAGCCTAAGCCAACACTATCTTTGTAATTGAAAGTGTCTCCTCTGTTAAAGTATTGTTGAGAGAGGATGCCGCGCCCTTCTACTCTGTATTTATTCTCTTTGTCTCTGAGGCTAAAAAGTCCACCACTTACGTTTGCATCATAGGTGTGCCCGCTGCGGAGTACATTGGTATTGATAAAGGTTACAGAAGAATTGTTTTTTAAGTTTTGGTCTAAAACAATGACATTGTAATTCGTCAAGGGGTTGGTCTCTATCTCTCGAATTTCCTCTGTCTCTTTATCTAGAATACGGGAATAAGTAGGAGCTGAAGTCGCATTAAAAAAACCGACTCCTAGTCCCCGATTTGTTCGACCAGACAACTTGGTGGCGTTGTATAAACGTGCATCTGAAGGATTACTGAGTAAAGAATCCATTTCAGAAAGTTCATCTTGTACGTCAAAAAATCGAATAGGTCTACCACCTACCCTGCGAGAATAAAAAAGATCTCCTTTATTGAAGAGTTCGGTACCCTCTGTGAAGAAAGGACGATTTTCATCAAACTGTACTTCAAAAGGGGAGAGGTTTAGTACTTGGTTGTCTGATTGGGTTTGACCAAAATCTGGAATCAAAGTCATGTCAAGTGTAAAGGCATCATTGATTCCATATTTGACATCCATACCTCCATTTATAGCACTCCCCCAATTGTTGACGGGATCTAAACTTTTATCTCTATATAATTCCAAGTAGGTGACCAAAAAAGGAGTTGCGGAGAGACGAACAGGAGATTTTATATTCTGAAGGTTAGAAATGGTACCGGACTGATTTAGCATCCCTTCAATTTGGGGATCTACAGCGTTCCAATAACTCGATTGTCTAGAACGGCGTACTGTCCGAGCAAAATTGATATTCCAATTTTGTATTTCCTTATTTGGAAAACGAATAGCAGAATACGGAATGATCATTTCTACGATCCAACCATCAGGAGCTATCTTGGCAGTAGAACGCCAAACGGCATCCCAGTTCTCATCACCATCTAATGCTTCATCAGCACCACCGTCTGCTTGACTGTATTTCTGGTCGATTTGTACTCCAGAAGCCGTAACGGCAAAGCCTACTCCATTTTGCCCATCCTGATAAGCATCAATGACTACAGCGAACCAATCGGCATTACCGACCTCATCTCTTTCTGTTAATTGGCTAAGTATACTATCAGGGTGCATGTCTTTGAGATGAGCGCCAACATAAATAGCTTGATCATCGTATAAGACTCTGATCAGACTTTCTTGGTCGGCAGCTATGCCAGGGTTGGGAGCTGTTTGGATGAAACCAGTTGCGAGAGGAGCATTTAGCCAAGCTGACTCATCGAGCTTACCATCTGGATTGATTTTTCCGCTTAAACGGCTGGCATTTATGTTTTTTGGCTGGCCCCAGCTGATTTGTACGAAAAAGACTAAAAAAATGGGGTATAAAAGGTGGCGCATACAGAGAATCTGAGTTAAATAAAATAGAGCTGCAAAAGTACGCTATTTTTGAAGGAGATGATTGTTTTAACACTTAACAAAATCTTTGTTTGCCTGTGTCTTTAATTAGGCTTCTTTTTATATGAAAATCTTTACCTTTGGTTTTTAGTATACGCATAAAAGCAACGCAATAGTAAGTACAGTGAAGAACCTCATTCCACCTTTTATATACGAACAGAGTAAAAATGGCAAAGTGCATGGACGCTTTGATGCTTATACGATGTTTATTGACCTTTCTGGTTTTACTGCACTAACGCAAACGCTAATGAAGCGTGGAAACAAAGGGGCAGAGCAACTTTCTATTATCCTCAACGATATCTTCGCACCGATGGTGGAATTGGTCTATAGCAGCGGAGGAATTATACCCTACTTTGCAGGTGATGCCTTTACGGGGGTATTTCCTAAGAACTATTCCAATATAGATGCTGATTCCTTTTTGAATACCGCTCAGCAAATGCGTGCGTTATTCGGCCGTGATAATTCTAAGAAAAATCAATTTGGTGACTTTAATATTGGTATCAAAATAGGATTGTCTGTCGGAGAAGTAGAATGGGGAATAATCGGCGATGATTATAAACAATTCTACTTTAGAGGAGAAGCTATTGACGATTGTGCAGCCTGTGAACATCGAGCTACCGATCAAGATATCATACTGAACCATAAGGTTTGGAATGCCTTTGCTGATAGAACAATTCTTCAACTGATACCCATTGAAGATGACTTTTTTAAACTCAAGGAAGAAGTGAATGGAGATCATCCAGTCGTCCGGAAAGGTTCTATCCCAGTAATAGAACGTTCTGTCCTTGGCTCATTCTTCCCAGATTCGGTGATTGATTTCAACCAAATGGGAGAGTTTAGAAATGTAGTTACGGTTTTTATTTCTTTTACGGGGGTAGACAATCATGAATCACTGAATGAATTTTCAACAATAGTATTGAATCAAATTAATTCCTTTTCTGGTTATTTTAAGGAAATTGACTTTGGGGACAAAGGAGGCTTGATGCTCGGGTTCTTCGGTGCTCCGGTTTCCTACGAAAATAATGTAGAGCGAGCTTTGGAATTTTTATTATCGGTTCAGGAAGAAGTGCAAGGTTTGATGGAAAGAGGCTTGGAAATTCGTTCCGGAATATCTTCAGGTATTGCCTATGCAGGTATTGTAGGAGGCTATGAAAGAAGCCAATATGCGATAGTAGGAAGCGAGGTGAACTTAGCGGCCAGGCTGATGATTGCTGCGAAATGGGGTGAAATATTGGTAGATGAGCATATTCAAAAAAGTCGTTTGTATCACTTTACTAATTTAGGAAAGGCGAAATATAAAGGAATAGAAGGCGAGGTGCCAACTTACCAGTTCTTAGGAAGGAAGACGGAAGGACAACCCACTTTTTCGGGAGAAATGATCGGTAGAGAAAAAGAATTGAAATCCTTGGCAACATTTGCAAATACCGTGTTAGAAAACCAATCTCCAGGTATTGCTTATGTTTTTGGAGAAGCAGGTATTGGAAAGAGCCGCTTGTCTTTTGAACTGAAAAAGGCTTTGCAGAGAGACAAAAAGGTAAATTGGTTTACCTGCCCAGCGGATCAAATTTTGCGTAAGCCTTTCAATCCATTCATTGCTCAGTTAAAGGATTTTTTCGAACAAAATTCAAACAATACAGCAGCTCAAAACCAAAATAATTTTGAGCGTAATTTTGATTGGCTTGCGCAGGCACTTGATCAGGAAGAAAGAGATGATGCTCGGATCATTACAAAAGAGTTAAAGCGTACTAAGTCTATTTTGGCGGCACAATTAGGGATTTTCTATACTGATTCTTTATGGAGTAAACTGGATGCAAGAGGTCGTTATCAAAACACACTCATTGCGTTCAACAATTATATTACAGGAGCTGCTTTAGTTAGTCCCGTGGTACTCGAAGTAGAGGATGGTCACTGGTATGATGCAGATTCTATAGACTTGCTTAATGAATTGGCTCCTCGCTTTAAGATATATCCGATATTCGTATTGGTTACTTCTCGTTATAATGACGATGGTACTAAGTCTCTACTCTTCAATGCGGAAACCATAGAAGAAAACGAAATAGCTGTTCATGAACTAGACTTGAATATTCTTTCTGAATCTGGCTTGAGAACTTTTGCAGAAGAAAAATTAGGCGGTCCTATTCACAATACCTTTCATGCCTTTTTGGTGAAAACCTCTAATGGTAACCCCTTTTATTTGGAGCAAATCCTAGCTTACTTTGAGGAAAGTAATTTATTAATAAAAGAGGAGGAACTCTGGAATATTGAAGAATCGACTATAAAATTGCCGAGCTCTATGAATGCTGTACTGACAGCACGTATTGATCGATTGTCTACACTGGTTAAAGAAACGGTAAAGGCGGCAGCTGTAATTGGGCGGGAGTTTGAATTGCCTATTTTGACGGAAGTTATGCGGCAAAACGAAGCTTTTGTAGAGAAAAATGGAAATGTAGTGCATGTGCTGAAAGAACAAGTACAAACAGCAGAACAAGGGCAAATTTGGTCTGCTTTGAGCGAACTGCGTTATATGTTCAAGCACTCTCTGATGCGCGAAACGGTATATGATATGCAGTTGCATACTCGATTGCGGAAGCTACACCTTTTCATCGGTAGTGCAATAGAAAAAATCTACCCTCAAACCATTGAGGAGAAGTATGTTGACCTGGCTTTTCATTATGGTCAGGCCGAAATAAAAGACAAGACCACAGAGTATTTGGAGAAAGCGGCAGACTTTGCCAGAGATAATTTTCAAAACAGACAGGCTATTGAATTTTACGAGAAGTTGGAAGATTTGCTGGAAGAGAAAGGGGATCAGAAACATTTGGTAAAAGTCTTGTTGAAAAAAGGGCCAGTTCTGGAACTGATAGGAGAATGGGATGCCAGTGAAAAAGCCTATCGTAGTGCTTTCGAGTTAATTGCAGATTTGAAAGAGGAACTACTTCAAGGACGAGTAAATAACGATATCGGAAGAATATTGTTATTAAAAGGACAATACGATGAAGCTAAAACTCATCTGGAAAGGGCCAATCATATTTTTAATGAAATAGATGATCCGGTTGGAAAGTTTAGGGTATTAGGTGACTTAGGGAATTTTTATTTCCGACAAGGGAATTACGAGGAAGCGCAAATTCGATTTAACGACAGTATCGAAAAGAGTAAGTCTATTGCATATAACAGTAGTTTTTCAAAAATTGTTTCTAGCCTTGGATTGACGCATATGAACCTTGGGAACTTCAGGGAAGGGATCGATTGTCAGTTGGATGCACTTAAGATATGTGAGCAAGAAGAAGATCGACAAGGGACTGCTACCTTACATACTAATTTAGGAATCGTCTATTACGAAAAAGGCGACTTAGAAGATGCGTTGATGCATTATAAGCAAGGCCTAGAAATTAGTGAAGATCTCGGAAACAAGCAATTGACGGCTATTGCTACCGGATGTATTGGCACGGTTTACCAGCAACAAGGGAAGTTCGAATTGGCATTGACTAACTATATAGAGGACCTCAAACTTTGTAGAGAGTTGGGAGATAAACAAGGTACGGCTATTGCTTATGGACTGATCGGTGAATTGAGAGCAGTAGAGGGAGACTTTGATGCGGCTATCCCGCATTTGCAGGAGCAGATGAATTTGTCTAAAGAATTAGGCTACCTGAAAGGAGTCGCCAAGGCTTTAAATGTATTGGGGGATATCTACTTTATGAGAAAGGAGTTTGAGCAGTCTTTGGAGCATTACCAAGAGGCTGTTGAACATTCGAGGAGTATTGATAATATTCCTGTATTAGGGATGAGTCTTGTAGAACAAGGTTTTGTATTTGTCAAACTAAAGGAAAACGAAAAAGCGCTAGCTGTTTTAACAGAGGTTGAAGAAATAGCAGATACTTTAGACAATCCTGATTTACGATTTGGAGCAGTTATTTTAAAAGCAGAGGTATTGGCTTTAAAAGGTAGAAAAGAGGAGGCGGTTCAACTTTTAGAAACAAAACTGTCAGAGGTATTGACTGAAGAACAAGAGGCTGCTATTTATTATGAATTATTCAAATTAAATACTACAAGTAATATCCACCAAAAGAAAGCGTTTGACCTCTACGGAAGTTTATATGAAAAAATCCCCAAGTTTTTATTTAGGCAACGTATTGACGAATTGAATCCCAACGCATGAGATCCTTAATATTCTTTGTTTTATTTTTTGCTCCATTATTAAGTTGTAATGCGAAATTACAACAACTTGCATCTCCGGAAGCCATAGCGCTCTCCCCCACGGATACTTTACCGCCAGAACTTGATACTTCCCTGCATCACATTGTACATTTTCACTTACCATACCAGTTGAGCAACCCGGCAGAAAGATTTGAGATGCCAGCGAAACTCAAAGAAATATCTGGCGTAAGCATGTCTACCTCTAACGCTGAAATAATAACGGCCATTCAAGACGAAGATGGCATTCTTTTTCACATTAATAAAAATACGGGAGAGGTTGAAAGAGAAACAGCGTTTTATAAACCAGGGGATTATGAAGGGGTGGAGGTTGTACGTGATACGGTGTATGTTATAAAGAGTACGGGGACACTTTATGAAGTTAGCGATCTGGAAAATTCTCCTCCTTATGTCTTAAAGCGTAAGTTCTTTTTAACTAAGGCAAATGATGTGGAAGGACTATGTTATGATGAAAAGGAAAATCGGCTCTTGATTGCTTGTAAAGGAATGCCGGTAAAAGGAGCATCTAAAGAGGAAAATAAATTTCAGAAAGCTATATATAGCTTAGACTTGGAGACCGATAGTATGGATCAAAAACCAGCTTTTGTCTTTAACCTGGCCGCTATTCAGGACTATTTGAAAGGACGGGAGGCCATGGCCCATTATGATAAGCTCTATAGCTACTTTAATCCAGAGGTAGAGGCATTGATTTTTAGTCCATCAGCTATTGCGATTCATCCATTAACAGGAAATATTTATATGACTTCTTCTCCTAAGAAAATTCTAATGGTTTTTGATACAGCTGGAAATATCCTTCACTTGGAGAAAATGGACAAATCAATTCATCCACAGCCAGAAGGTCTAACTTTTGATAAGGATGGTACACTTTATATGGTAAACGAGGGGAAAAAACAAGGAGCGGGTACTTTACTTAAGTTTGCCTACCAGCCAGAGATCGCAAGACATTGAATGAATTTATTTAGAGTTATCTTTTAAAATTAAACATTTGGGGAGGCATAGGAAATAACATTAAACAAGCTTAATAAATAAATTCATCATTTTTTTGCTTTATATGAATTATTAAAGGATTTTTGCAACGTATAAAGTTAGAATCAAAAAAGTAAAATACAAATGTAACTGTTTAACAGCTAGCTTCCCTTAAAACTCAATAGTGGGAAGTTAACAGTTAACAGTTAACAGTTAACAGTTAAATTATGAGTATCATAGAAATGCGTGTCCCTACAATTGGGGAGTCTGTAACAGAAGTAACCTTATCGCAGTGGCTGAAAGGTAATGGCGAATTTGTCAACCTAGATGAGCCTATTTGTGAATTCGAATCAGATAAAGCCACTCTTGAATTTCCGGCGGAAGCCAGTGGGAAACTAGAATGGGTTGCTGCCGAAGACGATGACTTAGAAATCGGCGCTTTGGTTGCTAAAATAGACACCAGCGTCAAGGCACCAGCAGGTGGAAGCAACGGTTCTTCTCCGGCTCCTGCAGCAACGAGCTCGGCCCCGGTAAAAGAAGCAGCAGTAGCAGCAGCTCCAGTTGCGGAAACGACTTATGCAAGCGGCCATCCTTCTCCGGCAGCAGCTAAAATGATGCGCGAAAATAACATTACAGCTACAGAGGTAGTTGGAACAGGCAAAGACGGACGAATTACGCAAGAAGATGTACAGAAAGCGGTGGCCAATAAAGCAAAAGCTCCTGCTGCTCCAAAAGCAGCGAACGGAACGCCAGTAGCAGCAGCTCCATCTCCAACAACTTCTTTCAGTAGAGGAACAAGCTCTAGTAAAATGAGTCGTATGCGTAGAACCATCGCCAAACGTTTGGTTTCTGCGAAAAACAATACAGCTATGTTGACCACTTTTAATGAGGTGGACTTGACTAATATCATGGCTATTCGAAAAAAATATCAAGAAGAGTTTGTCAAGAAACACGGCACTAAGCTTGGTTTCATGTCGCTTTTTTCAAAAGCTTGTGCTCAGGTATTGATGGAGATGCCAGATGTAAATGCACAGATTGATGGTGATCAAATAATTCACCACGATTATGCAGATATTTCTATTGCGATCTCTACTCCAAATGGTTTAGTAGTACCTCCAGTAAAGAATATGGAGTCTTTGAAATTACACGAAATCGAATTGGCCATTAAAGCTCTGGCGGTAAAAGCAAGAGAAGGTAAACTAACATTAGACGAAATGTCTGGAGGAACTTTCACCATCACAAATGGAGGTGTCTTTGGTTCTATGATGAGTACGCCTATTCTAAACGAACCACAATCGGCCATTTTAGGGATGCATACCATTCAGCAAAGACCAATGGCTGTCAATGGGGAAGTGAAAATTCGGCCGATGATGTACCTCGCACTTTCTTACGATCACCGGGTGATTGATGGTAGTACATCTGTGACATTTTTAGTCAAAGTAAAACAACTACTAGAAGATCCAGTTAAGCTACTACTTGACATATAAAAAGCTAGCATCATATTTGTCTTTCCTAATCAGTGTTACACAAAGAACAACCTACTAAACTTTAATATTTTCGCTAAAAGCCTGAATATTAAAGTATAGTAGGTTGTTTTCTACGAGTACACAAAGTAAAATAATAAGAAATGACCCTCAGAGAATTCTTCGAATTATTGGCTAATCAGCCATATCTCATTTTAGCATTCTTCCTTATTATACCTTTTACAGCCTTTTTGGCAGGTATAATGGGAAAAGGTGAGGGACATATCAGTCCATGGAAATATCTGTATTCGACATTGGTTTATTTGGTTTGTGTCCCAGGTATTTTCGCCATTACACTGAATATCTATTTATTTTTATTTGAAAAACAGCCGATAATGAATACGGATGTTTTTACACAGATACTACCGATACTTTCTATGGTCGGAACCTTGATGATTGTTCGCAATAATGTGGAATATGATCGAATTCCGGGCTTTGGTAAACTATCAGGCATGATGATGATGATCTTTGCAGTCCTACTTTTAATGTGGGGGCTGGATAGAACTCGTATTTACATTGTCGCATTTACAAGAATGCCTTTTCAGTATGTATTACTGATCTTTGTCGGATTGCTCATTGCTTTCCGAGTCGGTATGAAAAGGGTTTTTGGCGCTGCATAGAATCAGAGTTAAGCTATTATTTGAGTACTATTTTTATTTCAAACGAGTGTAACGAATCACTTGTTATTCCGAGCGAAAGAGCCCTCTGTTATTCCGAGTGAGTGACGTAGGAACGAATCGAGGAACAATTTCTTTTCCAAAACAATACAGTGCCCCCCTTGGGTCTTTTTTCTAATTGAGCATAGCTCTCTGTATTGTGTAATGAGGTATAATCTAAAATGTATTACTATTGTTATTCTGAACCTTATGGTGCATGTCGCCTATGGTCAGTTCTATACCTTAGATGCTCATTGTAGTAATGGAGACTTACATTTGGATGGTCGTTTGCTTGAAGCAGACTGGGGTGAAGCTCAAACCATTTCTTCTTTTTGGATGAACTACCCTTTTGACACTTTAGTGGCACAATCGAAAACAGAAGTTCAGGTGCTCATTAGTGAATCCCATCTTTATATTGGTGCTGTTTGTCATCATGCCACTTCCAATCATAGTTATGTTGTACAATCCCTAAAACGGGATTTTTCCTTTCGCGAAAATGAATCCTTTTCCGTAATGATTGATGCTTTCAATGATGCTAATTCTGGTTTTTGCTTTACTGTAAATCCTTTTGGCTCTCAAAGTGATGGCTTGATTGCTAACGGCGGAACTCGTGGAGTCATTCAAACCTGGGATGGTCTTTGGCGGGCAGAAGTATTTCGAACAGAAGGGTATTGGTCTTTAGAAATGGCAATACCTCTAAAAACCTTACGATACAGTGAAAAGTCAAATGACTGGAGTATCAATTTTGCACGTAATGATTTACATCGTAATGAAGTTTCAAGTTGGGTGCCGGTTCAACGTGGGCTAAAAGTATCGACCTTGGTAAATATGGGAAAACTATTGTTGAATGATAAACCTGAGTCGAGAACGAATGCGGTTATTATTCCTTATGTAGCAGGGATTATAGAAAAAGAATATCCAGAAAAAGCAAAAGCGAAACCAAGGGTAGGTGCGGATGCAAAAATTGCGTTGAGTAGCTCTTTGTATTTAGACTTAACGGCTAATCCAGACTTCTCACAAGTAGAAGTAGATCAACAAGTCATCGATCTTAGTCGCTTTGAATTGTTTTTTCCAGAGCGACGTTTATTTTTTGTGGAGAACAGTGACCTATTTTCGACTTTAGGAAATCGTAGAATTTATCCTTTCTTTTCCCGTCGAATTGGTGGAGCTGATAACATCCCTGTACCTATTCGATTTGGGGCTAGAGTTAGTGGGAAACTAAATAAAGATTGGAGACTTGGGCTAATGACCATTCAAACAGCCCTCCCCGACTCATTGGAAGACATCAAAGGCAATAATAATTATTCTGTTGCTACGCTACAACGAACGGTCCTTTCCGGTTCTACAGTAACTGCTTTCATTGCCAATCGACAACGCTTCTCTGATTTAGACGCTTCTAGTGATTTCAATAGAGTGGCAGGTCTTGAATTTGATTATCGTTCTAGAAATTCTCGTTGGGTCGGGAAAACATTCGTTCACGGTTCCTTCAATCCCGAAAAAAAGGACGATGCCCTTTCTTACAGCGCTAAGCTGAGGTATCGTGTGAAAACATTTTCTATTCGTGCTGCTGTTGATGCAGTTGGCGAAAATTACATCACTGATATGGGCTATGTTCCTCGTTTGTATAATGAAAATGAAGATGCAGATTGGCCTGTTCGAATCGGTTATCAACAATGGCGTTTGAATCTACTTTATCGTTTTTTCTTTGAAAAAAATAAGCTGATTGATTTTATCAGCCCGGATATAGATTTTGAACTATTTACTGGAGAGAACTGGGAAGTTCACGAAAAACAGGTTAACACCAAAGTCTTCATTAGATTTATGGATGCTTCTCAATTTAGAGTTGCGTACAAACACCAATCTCAGGTTTTGTTTTTTCCTTTTTCGTTATCTGGCTTGGATCAACCTCTTCCAGCAGGTAAACACCCATTCCGCTATTTTGAAACGGAATATGATAGTGGGAAGAGAAAAGAACTGTCTTATGCAGTGAGGGCAGGTATCGGCCAGCAGTATACCGGTAAGAGAGCGCAGTTGGATGGAGAACTTAGTTATAGAGTCAAGCATTATGCGACTTTTGGAATGACTTATTCGCATAAAAGCCTGTATGATTTTTCAGAAGAATATGGCGCGGCACATTTCGATTTAATTGGTTCTAAAGCGGAGATTTCTTTTAATAGGAACTTATTTTTTACTACATATCTGCAATATAATACACAGACCAATAACATTAATATCAATTCCCGATTTCAATGGAGATTCAGGCCGTTGTCAGATTTGTATTTAGTCTATACCGAAAATTACCTGGCCGAAGAGGTGGAAGTAAAAAACCGAGCTTTGGTTCTTAAATTGAATTATTGGTGGGGTTTTTAAAGATTCTGTTCATCCAAAGCCGCTAGAATAATAGCACATGCTTTCCGGATTTCTGTTGCTGTAATGACCAAAGGTGGTGCTATTCTCAAACAACGATCATTAAATAAAAACCAATCCGTAATCAATCCTTCTCGTTTACAAATAGCAATGGTTTTCATAACCAGATCTGTACTTCCCAAATCTACAGCCATAAATAACCCTAGCCCACGTACTTCTTTGATCAAAGGATGAACCAATAATTCTTTTAACAATTTTGACTTAGCGGGCATTTCTTCTAACAAACTGCTTTCAACTAATGTCTCTAAAGTAGCCAGCGCTGCTGCACAACAAACCGGGTGCCCCCCAAAGGTTGTGATATGCCCCAAAACTGGGTTATGGCTGAGAACAGACATGATCTTTTGATCGGCCACAAAAGCACCTATAGGCATGCCGCCGCCCATTCCTTTTGCCAATAATAAAATATCGGGAACCACTTCATATTGTTCGAAAGCAAAGAGCGAACCGGTACGGCCATAGCCTACTTGAATTTCATCAAAAACTAAAAGAGCTCCGGTTTCATTACAACGCGCACGAAGTCTTTTTAAATAATCATTTTCAGGCACGTGGATGCCACTTTCTGCACGAACTGTTTCCACAATCACACAAGCAGTTTGATTGGTAATGGTCTCCAAATCCTTAGGTTCGTTGAAATGAATGTGCTTGATTCCAGGAAGTAAGGGGTGATAGGGCTGTGTGAAATAACTATCGCTCATCAAACTGGCAGAGCCTTGTGTGCTTCCGTGATAAGCATCAAAACAAGAGACAATCTCCGGACGTCCAGTATATCGTTTCGCCAACTTCATCGCACCTTCCGTAGCTTCAGAACCAGAATTAACGAAGTAGACACAGTTTAAATTTTCAGGGAGCTTGCTGGTGAGTAAGTCTGCCAGCTTTACCTGAGGGCTCAAAACATATTCGCCATAAACAATGGTGTGCAAATACTTTTCCGCTTGTTCTTTTACCGCTTGTACAACTGCCGGATGACAATGACCAAGACTACTAACAGCAATGCCACTAATAAGGTCTATATAAGACTTTCCATTTGTATCATAGAGATATATCCCTTCAGCTTTTTCTATTTCTAACAATAGTGGTGCATCGCTGGTTTGAGCGACACGGGAAAGGAAAATTTGTCGAAGGTTAGCCATATTTTTCAAATATTTTAAGCGGTGGACGATTTTACTGTGGACGGGTAAACGGTAGACGGTGAACGGTTCCCGCGATCGAAGGGCCCGTCCACCGTCTACCGTAAAATCGTCCACCGTCTATGGTCTAAAACTTCAACAAATGCTCATTACCCAAATACACTTGCCAGAAAACAGTGAATATGGCCATCATAATATAAGCGACTTGTCGAATAAAAAATTTCAATTTTTTTCGATCTGGATAGTAACCATAATGTTCAAAAACATGAGAATAAAAAGTGGTGTCATCCACTTCCTGCAAATCATGCATGTTGTTCATTAAGCAAGCTTTATAAATATAAAACTGTAACTGGATAATGCTATACCCAGCGACCATCAGCGGCCACCAAAAGATAAAGGGCCCAAACCAGGCAATGAAAACAAGAATAACATGAAGCCAGAAAATGGCCACGGCTTTTGGCGATTCGCCCATTAGAGAATGTCCTTCCATGAGTATTGTTAGATTAAAAAAATCTTCGACGATCTATTGCATTTGTCAAAGAAGAAATTAAAATTCCAAGCCTTCCATATCATCCGGCTTGGTTTGTTTGTATTGTCGTTTAGAAATAATTCGTTGGTGTTGTCTGTCTATAATTAATTTTGCCAAAGCTATATTAGCGGGTTCCGTACAAAAAGGTGAAAGTACATGATTGATTTTGTGTTCTAACACATCGAGGCGATACAATAGACTCATTAGGAAATCAATACGATATTCAAGCATGTAAGCCACTTCGTTTGCCACAAGGTTTAACAAAGCCTCTTCTGTCAAAGGCTCATCACTAAGCTCTAGACCAAAGTCACGTGCAATTAGTTCCGTTGTTTGTATGGTTAGTTTATTATCCATCTACTTAAAAACAAAATTTTTCTGCAAAAAGAAATTATAAGTAACAGCAATTAATACGGCAACTAGAATTCGGGAATAAAAATAGTGAATTCCTACAAATTCTGTAACTAAATATACACCTACAGTATTCAGCAGCAAACTCCCCGCTGCCACCAAGGCATATCTAAAGGCTTGTTCTCGCATCCGATTTTCTGTAGCGGTAAAGACCCAATAGCGTCCCAAGAGGAAATTGGTTACCGCTCCTAAAAAAGCACCGATAGCAGTGGCGGTGACATACCAAAGTCCAAATATCTCCTTGAGTAGCCACATGGTAGAGAAATCTACAAGAGTACCTGCAAAAGCAGCAAATTGAGCTCCTACAAAAAGCTTTCCTAAGGATTTTTGTTTTTCTTTTTTGGCCATAAATTTCACACAAGAAACCTACCTTGAATTCTGATATCAAAGTAGCAGCAAAGGTAGGAAAATAAAAGAACCGGAGAAGATTATGAATGGCAGTGTCTGGTTACTTTTTCGTTCGTAGAACAAAAAAGCAAAGCAATAATACTCCTAAACCAACGCCAATGCGTATCCACAGTTCCTGCTGTGCCTGAATATGGCTTTCTAGATAATAAGGGTTAGGCGCATTTGGAGTACCTTCTCCTTTTATGATTTCCCAGTTTTCAAGATCTCCATTGTCCAAATGAGGGAGGAGTAAACCGATGGTAAAGGTAGAGTCAGAAGGAGACAGTTTATAAGAAATACTGTCTATTAAAGCACCATCGGAGGCGTAGAGCCCCACGTTTTCTAATCGTTTGTTAAGGCCAAATGGAAAGTTACCTGCCACGGAGTAGATTTCAGGGAATTTCTTAGAAAAAGCCTCCTGATCTTCCGTAAGTACAAGGTATTCTTTTGGGGCAATTTGTACTCGTGGTAACTCGTAATGGTGTTTGGTATCTGTAAAATTCCAACCGTATAAGCTGATGGGACTTTCCGAATTGTTATATAATTCTACCCAATCTTTGGTCTTCTTATTGTTGGCGCTGATTTCATTGATAATGATCTTTCCAGCCATTGGATGGATGTAAGGCTCAAAGATCGCAGTAACCTTCGTTGATTTTTTGCGCAATAATAAATTAGCTTCAAAAACGCCGTCTTCTATCGGAATGCCCTTCCAGCCCACAAAGCGATAACCATAATTAGGAATGGCCTTAATGCTTATCGGAACATTTTCAAAGTACTGCCCTGTGAACGGTTCTGTTGAGATATTAATGTTGTTATTAATAATGACTTTTCCTCCAGGGCTACTTTCCAAAGATAAACTACTAAGCCTACCAGTGTCAAATTCCTCCATTAGATGCATGCGCACATAATCAGGGCGCTTCCGGCCGAAGACTCGCATTTGATAAATTTGCCTTTTCCATTCTTTCTTGATTAGATTCCAGCGCTCAATTTGCCGATCTATTTCAGGCTCATACAAAGCAAAGAATTCATCTATCTTTTTTTCCACTCTTTCCTCACTAAAGGAAGTGTTTAATTCGTCAGCAAAACGATTGAGGAATTCCTTTCGGAAACTTTCATTTTTTAATAAACTCCTTAATATAAAAGTACTCCAGGCAGGGTTGGGCCAACTAGGACCATTGGGTTCCGTATGAAAAGCAAGGCTATTGTTTTTATAGGCCTTTTTATCGTGCAAACCGAAGCCCCAATCTGTATCGTAAAGAATCCAACGCCATTTCCCATTGTCGATTTGTGGTCGCCAGAACTTGATGTTTCCTCCAGCATCACGATTGTCAAAGTAGATTTGAGCAATCTGATACTGCATAAAATTTTCAACATCCATTTGCGATTGAATGTAGGCATAATGAGCAGGAACACTCAGGTCATTTTTCCTCATATACCGCAGCATTTTCAAATAGTGCTGACGACTTCCCCGTTTCGTAGTGTGTTGGTGTTCAATGAGGTCAATACTGTCTTTATGTAATTCGTGATGATCTGCGATGAAATGGCGGTTTATCTTTTCCCGAATATTGTAGATACCCCAATACTTTCCGTTCAGGTAAACATGTGCAGGCCTTGAATCTTGTTTTTCAATATCCCAATGGTCTACCAGGCTTCCCATTAAAGCATCCCGAAAATGGGTTTTACCCCAATCACTTCCAGAATTTCGCAAAACCATGAACTTGTAATCCTTCAACCCTTCTTTTCCATAAAGTCGATGCTTAATTCTCTTTTTACCATAACGATTCCGTGTGACAATGGTCATTGATTTCTGCGGAAACAAACGACTCATCCCACCAAACAAACGAAAACCAGTTTGACTATTGAATTCCGAACTACCATTTGTTTCAAACAACTCTGTATTGACCTCTACTTCCCGGCGACTCCAAAAATTAGCCCCATCTTTTTTCCAAAGACTGTCTATCGCATTAGGGCCATTGACGTAAAGTCCTGTTTCGGGGTCAAATAGTACCGAAGGAGGAACAGCTATGGATATGGTAGAAAAGGTAGATTTTGGTTCTTCTATGAAATAAGTTTTGGTTTTCAACTTACTTTTTCTTTTTCCTTTACGGGCAAGAGCACGAACAACTGTTGTTTTATCAATTTTGATTGGGCGATCATATTCTTCAGACTGATAAGAAGGCTCTGAACCATCCAAAGTATAGAAAATACGAGCCCCTGGAGCATGTAGCTTAACTTCTATCTTGTTTTCATAGAAACCTGCATCCTGAGAGAATTCCAGAAATATCTTTTTGGATTTTGCTTTTGTAGCAACAGTCCGCTGATTTTGAGAAAAACCAATCGTAGAGAGCAATAGCAAGAAGAAGAGTATGGGAGTATTTTTGTTCAACGTTTTTAACTCTTTAAGTCGTGTTTTCGAATAGTGATGTCTATATGAGAAGCGTAATAATTATCCTTTACGATAGTTTTAAGGAAAAGGATGTCAAAAATACTAAATAAAATACGTCTTCGCATTCTTTTTTAAGCTGAAGTCCTTCCCGATGTGTATGATAAGCTATTAATGGATGATTACCGTAGCAACACATCAACTTAGAAACAAGTCTTGGGCCGTCTTGGCAATCTGAGTGACAATTGTCAACTTTTAGTAAAAAAAGAGGTCTGATTTTCTCAAAAGGCGACATCTTTGCAGGGCTTTTTTTACGTATAGTAAGAAAGTAATGTTTATTTAACACTAAGAACTTGTTCTGGGCTTCACTTCGGTAAAATCTCAACAAATCTTAAAAAACACCTTATATGAAATCTAATTTTATCTACACTTTTTTCTGTTTAGCTGTAATGGCTTTTCTTTTTTCTTCAAATAACAGCGGACGAGCGACTATTGGTCAAGGGAATACTGGAGCACCGGGGGATCAAGTTAATGGAGCAGGCCAGCCCTGGACTTGTCAAACCTGTCACGGCACAGGAACTGCCAATGGCATTCAAGTGACTCAGACATTTGAAATAACAGATGCTAATGGGAATGATCTTTTCGCAAATGGCTACACTCCAGGAGAAACCTACGATGTTAAATTAACTGTAAATGCAGTGACAGGGAACCCTGCTAAATATGGATTCCAAGTTCTTTGCCTTAATGCCGCACCAAATGTTGATGGCCCTGAAGTGTCTACTTGGACAGCCGTATCGAGTAACGTAGCTGTTAGAGAGGCTTCTACAACTGGGCGTACATATGCAGAGCATGCGGAAGGAAGTAGTTCAAATGAATTCACAATGACTTGGGAAGCACCAGCTACTGGGTCAGGTGACGTTACTTTTTATGTAGTTAGTAATGGCGTGAATGGTAATAACGAAAGTAGTGGGGACGGTGCAACAACTAGTAATTTTACTTTGACAGAAGGCGAAACCTCTTCAGCTAAAAACATAGAACTTGCCTTGGATTGGTCTTTATTCCCAAATCCAGTAGCTACTCAATTGTCTGTAAAAGTAAATGCGGAGGAAAACGGTCAGTACGATTGGTCAATCATTGATGTACAAGGTCGTGCCTTACAATTCGGTCAATTTGATTTGGTACAAGGAGAGAACGTGCAAAATATTGAGGTTGCAGATATCGCAGCTGGTTTATACTATTTTCAAATGGATAAAGACGGGAAGACTGCTACCCAGACATTGGTCAAGAAGTAAAGCCAACCGTTAACGTTATCTATAAAGCGGGGGCATGGAAAGTAACCGCTAAAGAGTTGAAAGTTTAATAAAGAGGTTTGTTCTGTAAAAGGACAGACCTCTTTGTTGTAGAGTGATGAACTAATTCATTAATTTGCAGGCATAAAAAGAATGACATAATATGTACGATGCAAAAGATCAACGCCTGCTTTTTGATTTATCCAAAGAACTATTAAACGCAGCTACCAGCGAAATGCTAGAGTCTGCTGAAAACCAATCTGCAGATTTACGCAAAGTATTGGTATTTCACGAATGGAAATATTCTATTAAAAACGATCCGGTCATCTCTGATTTTGAGTACGATCAATTGTATAAGAAATTGGAAGCGCTGGAGAACGCTTTTCCAGAACTGATTGTCCCTGACTCTCCAACCCAACGGGTTTCCAATGACCTTATCGAAGATTTCAAATCGGTAGATCACCTAGTTCCAATGTTGTCTTTAGACAATTCCTATAACGCAGAAGACCTTAGAGACTTTGAAGACCGTGTTAGAAAAAACACCAGTATTCCGGAAGGTACTCCAATAGAATACTGTGTAGAACCAAAGTACGATGGAGGGAGTCTCGCGTTGGTTTATGAAGAAGATCAATTGGTACGAGCGGCTACGCGTGGGAATGGAGTAGCTGGTGAAGAAATTACCTTGAATGCCCGAGCGATTAAGTCCGTACCACTGAAAGCGGCCTTTTCCTCAAAGGGATTGAGTAAGGTGGAATTGAGAGGAGAGGTAGTTATTCGAAAAGATATTTTTGATAAAATGAATGAGGCACGAGCGAAGGAAGGACAGTCGCTATTTGCTAATCCCAGGAATACAGCTACAGGAGGTTTGCGGATGAAAGATCCTAAGGAGGTGGCAAAGCGTGGTTTGGTTGCTTTCCTTTATCAATTAGGACATGGCGTTGATGCAGAAGGTAAGGATAACCTGAAGCAATTTAAAACACACGACAACGGAATTGAATTGTTAGCGAACCTTGGTTTCAAAGTCCCCGTAAAAGAAAGAAAGGTTTGTAAGAACATTCAGGAGGTTATTGATTTCTGTAAAGAATGGGAAGCCAAACGGGATACTTATGAATATGAAATAGATGGAATGGTGGTGAAAGTGAATGACTTGCGTTTACAGGAAATATCCGGATATACCAGTCATCACCCACGTTGGGCGATTGCTTATAAATTCAAAGCGAAGCAAGCAACTTCTAAGTTATTAAATGTTGAATACCAAGTAGGAAAAATCGGTTCCGTAACACCGGTTGCAAAAATAGAACCCGTGGCTTTAGCAGGCGTAACTGTTTCTTCGATTTCGCTGCATAACGAAGATTTTATTACCTCAAAAGACATTCGTTTAGGGGATACGGTTTTGGTGGAAAGAGCGGGAGATGTCATTCCATACATCGTAAAATCTATGGGAGACTTACGAGATGGAAGTGAAGCGATTATTAAGTTCCCAACGAATTGTCCGGCCTGTGATACAGCGCTGGTACGTTCAGAAAAAGAGGCCGCTTGGCGTTGTGAAAACTATGAATGTAAAGCTCAGGTTCTACAACGAATGATCAGCCATGTTTCTAAAGATGCTATGGATATTGATGGTTTTGGTAAAAGCTATATCGAACGATTCCATCAGTTGGGTTGGATAAAAAACATTGCAGATATTTATCGTTTGAACTATGATGCCATTTCAATGTTGGAAGGCTTTGGGCAGAAGTCGGCGGATAATTTGAAAACCGCAATCGAGGTTGCCAAAAAGAATCCGATTCAACGGTTGTTGTATAGTTTAACGATTCATCATTTAGGTAGAAAAGTATCAAAACTGCTGGCGCAGGAAATTAATCACGTACTGGATTTGAAAGACTGGGACTTGGAAAAGTTCGTTGAAATAAAAGACGTCGGTCCAATTGTAGCAGAAAACGTAATTGCCTTTTTTAAAAATCCAGCAAACATTGAATTACTGGAGACGATGGAAACGCTTGGGGTCAACATGAAACAAACAGAGGAAGACCGACCAAAGGCTGTTTCGGCAGATGCGCCACTAGTGGGTAAAACCATTTTATTCACAGGTAAGCTTTTGCAAATGGGGCGTAAACAAGCTCAGGAAATGGCAGAGCAGGCAGGTGCTAAAAATATATCGGCGGTTAGTTCTAATTTGAATATTTTAGTGGCTGGAGAAAAAGCGGGCTCGAAGCTGAAAAAGGCGCAGGCTTTAGGTACGGTCGAGGTGATGTCGGAGGAGGAGTTTTTGACTTTGATAGGGCGGGCGTAGTGTGATCGGAGTGTACGGTTATTAATGACACTAATCGCGATTTTCCTCACGCAGAGGCCGCAGAGAGCGCAAAGCGAACGCTTGTTTTACACGATTCATCTTAGCTCTGTGCACTCTGTGCACTCTGTGTGAGGAAATTGGTTCTCGTACGCATCTAGCGTGATTTTATAATCTCCTAGAGCCACCCACTAAAAAAAAATATACACGACTTCATATTGGCTCCGCGGCCTCTGCGCTCTCTGCGTGCGGAAAATCGTATAAGATTGGGTTCATATATCTTGAAAAAAAAATTCTAATGAAAAAACACATCAACTACCTGCTTACGACTATCTGCCTGATCGCATTACTATTGTCATCCTGCGGAACTAAGAAAAAAATAACAGAGACAAAAACACTAAGTCCAAACTCCGAACTTATCGCCGTTTTCTCTAAATGCACTGAGACGGTCGGCCTCTTCGAGTTTGATGGAGCTGATTTTAATTTACTGGAAGAAATTACCGATTTTGATCAGGATACTTTTCGTTTTGAAGTAACTCATCCTGACTCTCGGTTTTATTATGTGGGGACTCGGAGTGGGCGTAAACGTCCAGTTATATTAGGAGGAGGAAAAGAAGTCGTTGTCGTTGGAAATTGCAATAATGCGAGACAAGCTAAGTTTAAAAATGCAGATTTGAATAGTGGCTATGATGAGTTGTTGCAAACCTTTACAGAATGGAATGGCGCGACCCGAGCTGCCGGGTTGAAATTGCAAAATGCAGGTACTGATCAGGCAAAAATGCAGGAAGCTATTGGGGAATTGGCAAAGATTGATCAGGAAAAATTAGAGCGGATAAATACGTTAAAAACAACGAAACCATATTTGGCTAAAGTAGCAGTATTGAATACTTACCTTAGTTTTCAAAATAATAATAAAGGCCGTTTTGAAAATGAAGTAGAATATTTCGCAAGAGCTTTTTTCGACCAGGCTGACTTTACAGATAGGGATTATGACCACATCCCATACCTTTTTGAAGCCTTTAAAAACTGGTCAAAAGTGTTGGCACAACAACGTGTACCCGAAGCTTATTTACAAAGCATAATGGACACCACTTTAGCGACAATGCCAATGGATGGGAGGGCGATGAAATACGCTTTAGGTGGAATTGTCAACTCCCTTCAAGCAGGCAGTCATCCTCTGTTTCAAGAATATGGGAACCGCTATTTGTCTTTGTTTGAAAATGAAAATCACCCGGCTTTGAAAGCGATGAGGAAGAAAGTTGACTTGGCAGGCAGTTTCGTAATCGGAGCGGTAGCGCCTGATTTTTCACAGAAAACACCAGAGGGAGAAATGATGAGTTTGAGTGATCTAAGGGGCAAAGTGGTGTTGGTTGATTTTTGGGCAAGTTGGTGTGGCCCTTGTCGCCGAGAGAATCCGAACGTGATTAAAGTTTATGAAAAATATAAAGACAAGGGCTTTGATGTCTTAGGGGTTAGTTTGGACCGTAGTAAAGCTCCCTGGCTGAAAGCAATCAAAAAAGATAAGTTGCCTTGGCATCAAATCAGTGACCTAAAAGGATGGAAAAATGAGGTAGCACAGTTGTATTCAGTTAGTACTATTCCGCAAACTGTTTTATTGGATCGAGAAGGGCGGATTCTGGCAAAAAACCTACGAGGAACTGACTTAGAGAAGGAGTTGGCTAAAATTTTTAATGACTAATAATGCGAATAAGAGATTGAAATGTTATATATCCAATTAAGGGTGTTCAGAAATAATAAGCTTGTTTTTTTTGATTGAGAATTAAAAATTAAGGATTTTGCCCTCAAACGTAAATAATGTTTTTTTCGCGCCTGAGCGAATAATCCTTAACCCGCCTGACCGGAACGGGCTGGTTTTAGCATCCTTAATCCACTAAAACCAATTCAACTCCTGTTTAGCATTAATATTTATTTCCTTAACTATGATCATAAACCGACTGTTTGTATTGCTTTTATTTGTTTTCATTTATACTGCTTGTTCACAAACCGAGCAAAGCAACGCGAATCAAACTAGCGCAATCAATAAAAAACTACACGACGAAGTAGAGCGCCAGAAAGATCGAGTTGCTGAGAAAATGAATTTAGCGAAAGCGATAACAAAAAAAGAAGAAGAAAAGATTGAAGAAGAAGTATTGTTAGATTACGACACCACCAAATGGGCAGAATTGCTTCGATTAGATGATAGCTATATTTTGGATTTGAAATATGCGACAGAAGATAACTTTGTAAAAGAACAGCTCTATGAATGTCCTCGCTGTTTTTTGCGCCCAATAGCCGCGGCTGCTTTACAGGAAATTCATGAAACGTTTAAAGTAAAAGGACTTCATATTAAATTGTTGGATTGCTACCGCCCAGCTCCGGTTCAACAACGGCTTTGGGATAAAGTACCAAATGCTTCTTATGTAACGCCTCCCTCTAAAGGCTCTATGCACAATCGAGGCTTAGCAGTTGACTTAACCTTAGTAGATGAAAATGGAGTCGAACTGGACATGGGAACGCCTTATGACTTTTTCGGCCGAAAGGCACATCATACACATACAGACTTGCCTGCAACCGTCTTGGAGAATCGAAAGTTATTAAAAACAACAATGGAGAAATTTGGATTTAAATCCATAAGGACAGAGTGGTGGCATTACTCTTATGTAGGGACGCGTTTTGCTATTGATGATATGGTTTGGGAATGTGACCATTGAAAAAGGCAGATGAGGAGATGAGGTTGATGAGGCTCGCCCGTTCCGGTACGGACTGGCTTCCTTCTTTCATGGTCTTTCGCGTTTTAAGAACTCCCATTGACCCTATACCAGGGCACTGGATAAAAAGTGATTATGGTCTTAAGCAAGGCTTTCCGAACTCTAGCCTTACACAAAGCCTTCTCGCGGAGTTCAGAAAGCCAGCGGTCGAGATGTCCCTAGCTTTCGGAACCCCGCAAGCGAGTCTTAGCCTGGCAAGGGTTCTGAAAGCCTAAAGAGGAATCACTTTTTTACCCCGTGCCGAGTAATATATACCGTATCCTCTTACTAGTAAATCAAGTGAAACCAAAAAATCGTAGTGCGCACAACAGTTTTTTAATTGATCCCGCAGCCCTCATCGAAACAATACATTCAATTCTATCGTTACGTATGGGATGTTTTGTTATTTTTGTGAAAATACCATAACAATCCTTTTTTAAACTAAATTGTAGTTGTTTTTGGGCTAAAGAAGAACAACAAACAACGATTACAAACCGATAACAAGATAAAATGCAAAATACAGCGTATAAATCAGATGTTGAGGCGGTAGACGCACTGGCGAAAGCTTATAAAGACCTCTCTAAAGAAATTGGAAAAGTGATAATTGGGCAGGAAGAAGTGGTGAAAACCGTAATTATTTCTCTGTTTAGCAATGGACACAGCTTATTGGTGGGCGTACCGGGTCTGGCGAAGACCTTATTGGTAAGTACCATCTCAGATGTATTAGATTTGGATTTTAAGCGAATTCAGTTTACACCGGATTTGATGCCTTCAGATATTACAGGTTCAGAAATTTTGGGAGATGATCGGAAGTTTCAATTCACACAGGGACCATTATTTTCTAACATTGTACTAGCGGATGAGATCAACCGTACCCCTCCTAAGACGCAGGCGGCGCTGCTGGAAGCTATGCAAGAACGTTCCGTAACAGTGAGTGGGGTATCACATAAATTGCCAGCGCCGTTTTTCGTGTTGGCTACGCAAAATCCGATTGAGCAGGAAGGAACCTATCCATTACCTGAAGCACAATTAGACCGTTTTATGTTCAATATCCCATTGGACTACCCTTCTTATGAAGAAGAAATTTCGGTTGTAAAAGCGACAACTTCAAATGAGAAATATAAACTTAACAATATAGTTACAGGAGAGCAAATTATGTTCTTCCAGCAGCTGATTCGTAAAATTCCAATTTCTGATAACGTGTTGGAATACGCGGTCTCTTTGGCTACCAAAACTAGACCGGGTACTGCTCGTGCTACGGAAATGGTTAACAATTACATTAGTTGGGGTGCAGGGCCTCGTGCTTCTCAATATTTGGTACTGGGAGCGAAATGCCATGCTGCGATTAATGGGAAGTATTCTCCGGATATTGAGGACGTGCAAGCTATCGCAAAATATGTATTACGTCATCGTATTGTTAGAAACTATAAAGCAGAAGCAGAGGGGATTACAGAGGAAAAAGTAATTGAGAGCTTGTTTTAAAAAAGTAATACTGAATAGAAAATAAATAATGACATTATAAAAAGAGCCTGGTGAGATTTCGCCGGGCTTTTTGTATTTTATTCTAACACCTTTAAGACTTCTTTGGCCTTGTTAAACCAATAAGCATCGCTTTGCTCAATACGTTCTAAATTCCCTTTTGCTTCTTCTAATTGCTCTGCTTTCAAGAAAGACATGGCTAAGTGCCATTGTGCTTCGGTTTTAAAAGCACTCTCCCCTGTTGCTATTGGTTCTAGTATTTTTCGAGCTTCTTCTATTTGATCGGTTTCTATTAAGCAGATGCTTTTAATAAGCTGAGTTTCCAGAGTGGATGATTCGGTGGAGGGTAATTGATCAATAATATCTAAGGCTTCTTCATATTCTTGTTGATTGAAATGAAGCTCAATAGCAGAGAGGAGACGATCATCTGCAGAGCCTTTTTGTGTCAGTTGAATGGGTTGATGCTGTGCAAATTGTTTATATAAATCAGGGGTTGGTGAGAAAAGATAAAAGGCGACTACTACTGCAGCGGCTGTAGCTGCAGCAATAGCTAACCAACGATAATTATTTATGCTTTTTATTATCTTAGTCTTAGACTTATTATGGCCTGACTTTTCTTCAAAAAAATCATCACCGACTTCTTGGAGTTTGTTCCTAAAAGCTTCTTTTTTGTCTTTATTAAGCAGATAATTTTGCATGTCTTGTTGCAGGCTGAGTTCTTTAGCTAGTGCGCTGTCGGTCCGTACCTTTTTCTCAAAATCGGCTCTTTGTTCAAGGTTTAATTCACCATTCAAATATTGTTCTACCAGTGTTTGGATATCCATCAATTAGGTTTGTTTTGGTAAAGTGCTCGCCAGCGATCGGTACAAGCTTTTTTTCTTCTGTAAACTGTATTCACTTCGTTCATTTGTAATTGAGCGGCTATTTCAGCAGGACGAGTATTTTTAGCTACCAAAGAAAGCAACTGTTGACATAAAGCACTCAACTGTTGAAAGCTGTTGTCCAGTTTTTTCTCTTTTAGCTGATGCTCTTCAATTTCTTCTACCGTTTTTCCTATTTGCTGATCACTATAGAATCTATCTTTTACTTCAGTGCTGCCTTTTTGGCGGGTGCTTTTTTTACGGAGTTGGTCTGTCCACTTGTTGCGGCAGATGGTGAAGAGTAATGCACCTAATGAGCAGTTCAGAATGAATTTGGGATCAAGTGCTTTGTTATAAATACTAATGAGTCCTTCCTGAAAAATATCTTTTGCATCGGCTTTACTTCCACTATTCCTACTGACCCATTTTAGCACTTGGGGTGCAAAATTTTGGTAGATCTCCTTTATAAGATTTTCATCTTCCTTTCTTAAGGCTTCGATGTATCGATGGTCTTCGTGCCTGTTCATGCAAGTAAGTTACGGAATATTTTCTCACTGATAAAAAAAACTTTTCAACAGAAGGTAAGATTTGAATACCCTGTCCGATAAGTACTTGAAATCTGTTTTAGCGCGATAGGAATTATTCGGATCTAACACAAGTTTCACGTAAGTCATCATTAGAATAGCCGGCTAACAAGGTAGTAGCTCTACCTGCTTATGATGCTTTTTCAAACCCTGATGAGTTTGAGACTCCTGATACAATTTAAGTGTCATTGGAGGCTCCTGCTCAAAGGAAATTTTTAACCCCGCGTTTGCAAGCAAATGCGAGCGCGATAAATTTTCGACTTATGAAAAAGTTATTGTTTTTAGCCTTGTTTTGTTCTTTGAATTTATTTAATGGAAATGCAACCGTGACTCCTGGATATGGTATTCCTATTTCTGATGAGAAAGTGGATTGCCTGACACAAATTAGTGTTGAATTCAGCACGGGTACTTCTTTGGCTGGACTGGATTTGTTGCTTAGTCAAGCTCTTGATTTTTCTGACGGAAATGGAGAGACGAGTACGATTCAACTAAGCATACATAACAAAACAATTACAGGGGGAGTGGTGCATGTCGATTTTACTACGAATGTAAAATTGGATGGGTTGAGTATTCACCTTTCCCAACAATTGGATTTCGTTAGTATGACAACAGGGACGGCTTCTACAATTAATTTTATAGTAGTTGATCATATCATCCACTAATCACACTTTTAGAGCAGTCCGAAGCAGCCCTGCTCTGTTTTGGACTGCTCTGTTTTGTTATAGTTGTCTACGATTTAATCTCTAATTTAGATATGAGCCAAGAGCGAGATATAATATTATTTTGTTTTTCTAAAAGTTGGCTTAGTTGTATTTTACTTTTTTTGCTTAGCGAGCCTACTGTCATATTTTGAGCAAGCTTTCGGACGAATTGAGTAAAGGCTATTTGTGTTTCTTTTCTAAGTATGCTAATCTCTGAATTGCGTCGTGAGAATTTTTCATAACTATGTGTTTGCGCCAGCAGTAAATCGTAGTAACTTCTATCGGTAGTAAATAATTCAAAGTAGCATTTTATCAGTTGAATCTTAGCAATGTTTTTAAAGGCCGATATGACGAAGCGGTGTTGAATGAGTAGGTCGATAGCATCTTTATATTTATTTTGATGGAAACACAAATAAGCAAGACTGAGATGGTTTAAATCTTCTTTTGTGTCAGAGCTTAAGAGCTCTTTGTGCGATTGTATGAAACCCTTAGCCCAGGATATTTCATTTTCTTTAGTAGCTGTAGCTACAATGTTATAAAAATGTGCCTCGGTTAATTGAGGATGGTTGATGAATAGTTGATGCTCTATTCCCAGATGATACAGTTGGAAAGTAAAGGTGTTGTACTTCTGGTCGTCTACAGCCATTTGTTTGATCGTGAAATTGATAAGCAAAGTAAAGATGTCAATTTGTACGTTCGGATCAATATGGTTTAAATGTTTAAATAATTGCTTTTTCAAATTTTCGTATAAAGGAAGGTCATTGAGCTCTATTAATGTGTTTGCTTTTTGATACAATTGAAAACTTATGTTCGTTTGAAGTTCAGTTGTATTTATGTTGTTAGATGGTATAGCTGAAAATTGGCCAAGATTTTTAAGTTCAACTTCTTGTTTCGTTTTTGTAAAGTGAAAAAAATGATGGAGGTTGTGTAAAGCTTCCTGAATTAATGTAGAAGTCAAAACTGGATCGTTAGATTGTACTGCTTCTTTCCTCAGCTTTAAAATTTCATATCTATTGTAGTAATCATGACTATTGAGGGCATAATCAGATGAACAACTTTTATATAATTGTTCAAGGGCTTTGTTCCCCAAATCCGTATTACCTTTTGTTAGAAATGCTTTAGCTAATAATTTTTGTTGACTATAGTTGTCGGATTCCAACTGCTTGAGCATAAGGTGCTGCTCAAGTAATTTCCTTAATTCCGTCATCAGATTCCTCAACTTCCCATCAGAAAAAGAATGCGCTGGAAAAATCCGCGCAAAGACCTTCTCCTTCTCCACTGACTTTTCTTCAAAATTAGGATGCTTACTTCTAAGCAGTTTAAATAAACTAATTAGATTTTGATTATTTGTAAAGTAAGGTGACTTCAACATCTTCTGCACCTGCCGAAGATCTTCGGCGGATAATAATCGAAACATTTGAAGCAGCTTGGAGTGAAACATGTGGAAAAAAGCTGAATTTATAAAGTAGGTTTATCGTTCTTAAGTGTTTGATTATCAACGAAATGTGATTTTACCCTGTAGTGGATTTAGGCAAAAACGACCTTACAAAATATCGTTTTTGTCCCTGAAAAACAAATGAAAAAGAAAGATAATTGTTGAACCATGAAAATGGAAAAAATGAAAATACCTAAATATCGAGGGTAAGAAAAGAAAGGACCATCCGATAACCAAATGAAAACCTAATTTACCTAATCCACTAAAAATAAAATTGACAATGAAAACAGTCGCATCTACACTTAAATGTTATTTACTATTAATCTGCTTATTGACCTATTGGCAACAAGGAAAAACGCAAACAACCTGCATGGACCCTACAGCTAATTATCAATTTGACAATAGCGCAGACCCCGACAATTGTTGTTGGTTTATTAACCTCAGCAACACTGGAGTTTCAAATACCATAACAGCCATTGGTCTCGATAACTTCGTTGATTGCCAAATCGGGCAGCTAAGTGCAAACGGAGGTTGGACCATTCCAAACCAATCAGCCACTAGTGCTACTATTCTACCCAATACCCCATTTTTCCAACCAGGTACCTATCCTCAACAAATGAGAGTCTGTCTGTCCAATCGAACAGCTCTTCCCCAAACTTTTGATCTTCTTTTTTTCGAAACGGACGCTGGGGACAATTTTGTAGAATACTGTAGGGTAGATTTTGTAATAGACTGTGAGGCAAGCCCTCCAGATACAGCCTGTACCACAGCAGCCTGCTTTACTCCCAACTATCAATCTGTAACCACCTCCTATAACTTTGACGGCACCTGCAGCACAGGAAATGGTACACTAACTTACTCCTGGAATTTTGGCGATGGAAATACCTCAACAGTTATGAGTCCTAACCATACATTTACAACAAATCAAAATACTTATAATGTTTGTTTGACTACCACTAATACTACTGCTACGAGTACTTGCACAGATGTGTTTTGCACAACTGTTGACTGGCCTGTTACCCCAACTGATTGTACAACTTCTTGCCCAGGCGATGTATTAGAATTAGTAGTGAATGGCGATTTCCAAGCCGGAAATGTTGGTTTCAATTCAGGACTGCCTTCAAATTGTACTTGTTCATCAGGAAGTTATTGTGTAACAACAGATTCCAGGCTGAAATGTAATAATTCACTTTGGGTACAAGTTTTTTCTCCAACATTGGATAATTACTTAGTCGTTGATGGAATTTCTGGAGCCTCCATTTGGTCGCAAACCGTCAATGTCATCGCTGGAAAAACATACAACTTTTCCTTTGATTTCTATCCCGATATTTCTAATGGTCCTAGTCCTTCGCTTTCGTTAAACGTTGGTGGAACTGCAATACTAGGAGGTATTTTGGGGACTCCAGATAACTGGACAACACATTGCGCAAGTTATACAGCTACAACAAGTGGCCCTGTTGTTATTGAAATTATAGAAGATAGTTCTTCTGGTTTCGATGACTATGGAATAGACAACATTAGTTTCACAACTTGCTGCGATTTATCCATTAGTCTTCCAGATACAATGACAGTTTGTGAAAATGAACTGGTACAATTAAATCCGACAGTAACAGGGGAGTTAGGTCAAGTGACTTACAGTTGGCTGCCGACAACGGGCTTGAGTAATGCGACAATTGCGAATCCAACCACAACAGCAACGGTGCAAACAACCTATACGGTTACAGCAACAGACAGCTTAGGTTGTGAGACTATGGCTTCGGTAACCGTAAACCCAGTAGTATGTCCATGCGATAATCTGGTTGTGAATGGAGACTTTGAGAGTGGTGATACCGGCTTTATTTCAGGTCTTCCATCGAGTTGTGTTTGTCAAGCGGGTTCTTACTGTGTAACAAGTAATGCGCGAAATAAGTGTACGAATAGTTTATGGCAATCTATTCTAGCGCCAAATGGAACCGGTGATTATATGGTAGTAGATGGCAGCAGTAATAGTGTGATATGGGAGCAAACGGTAAGTGTAGTTCCCGGTTCGGTGTATGACTTCTGCTTTGATTACTATCCAAATGTATCGGGAGGCCCCGCGCCGCAATTGACGGTAACGGCGAATGGTGGAACGTTAGTACCAACGACTACAGGGACAGCGGGCTCATGGCAAAAAATATGTGTGAGTGGCTATTCACCAGGAACAAGTACAACCGTTCTATTACAAATATCAGAAGGAACGGCCTCAGGTTTTGACGATTATGGAATAGATAATATTCAGTTTGGTACCTGTTGTGAAATAGGAGTAAGTTTGCCGGATACGATGACGGTTTGTGAAAACGAGTTGGTACAATTAAATCCGACAGTAACAGGAGCAATAGGCCCTGTGACTTACAGTTGGCTGCCAACAACAGGATTAAGCAATGCGACAATTGCGAATCCGACCACAACAGCAACGGTGCAAACGACTTATACGGTTACAGCAACAGACAGCTTAGGTTGTGAGACTATGGCTTCGGTAACCGTAAACCCAGTAGTATGTCCATGCGATAATCTGGTTGTGAATGGAGACTTTGAGAGTGGTGATACCGGCTTTATTTCAGGTCTTCCATCGAGTTGTGTTTGTCAAGCGGGTTCTTACTGTGTAACAAGTAATGCGCGAAATAAGTGTACGAATAGTTTATGGCAATCTATTCTAGCGCCAAATGGAACCGGTGATTATATGGTAGTAGATGGCAGCAGTAATAGTGTGATATGGGAGCAAACGGTAAGTGTAGTTCCCGGTTCGGTGTATGACTTCTGCTTTGATTACTATCCAAATGTATCGGGAGGCCCCGCGCCGCAATTGACGGTAACGGCGAATGGTGGAACGTTAGTACCAACGACTACAGGGACAGCGGGCTCATGGCAAAAAATATGTGTGAGTGGCTATTCACCAGGAACAAGTACAACCGTTCTATTACAAATATCAGAAGGAACGGCCTCAGGTTTTGACGATTATGGAATAGATAATATTCAGTTTGGTACCTGTTGTGAAATAGGAGTAAGTTTGCCGGATACGATGACGGTTTGTGAAAACGAGTTGGTACAATTAAATCCGACAGTAACAGGAGCAATAGGCCCTGTGACTTACAGTTGGCTGCCAGCAACAGGATTAAGCAATGCGACAATTGCGAATCCAACCACAACAGCAACGGTGCAAACGACCTATACGGTTACAGCGACAGATAGTCTAGGTTGTGAGGCAACAGCTTCTGTAACGGTAAATCCGGTAGTATGTCCTTGTGATAATTTAATAGTGAATGGCGATTTTGAGAGTGGAGATACGGGATTTACCTCTGATCTTACGTCAAATTGTACTTGTCAAGCTGGAACATATTGTGTAACAAGTAATGCACGTAATAAGTGTACGAATAGCTTGTGGCAATCAATTGTAGCTCCGAATGGAACTGGTAATTACTTGGTGGTAGATGGGAATAGTAATAGTGATATCTGGGAGCAGACAGTGAATGTGGTTGCAGGTTCCGTTTATGATTTCTGTTTTGATTACTACCCGGATGTATCGGGCGGTCCTACACCGCAGCTGACAGTTTTGGCGAACGGAGCAGCTTTGACAACCACAACGGGCACCGCAGGTAGTTGGCAGAAGATATGTGTCAATGGTTACCTGGCAACGGCCCCAACAGTTCAATTGCAAATTTCACAAGGGGCAGTCGTTGGTTTTGATGATTATGGAATTGATAATATCCAGTTTGGTACCTGTTGTGAAATAGGAGTGAGTTTGCCAGATACGATGACGATTTGTGAAAACGAGTTGGTACAATTAAATCCAACAGTAACAGGAGCGATAGGCCCAGTGACTTATAGTTGGACACCCAATATTAGTCTGAGTAGTGGAACGATTGCGAATCCGACTACAACAGCTATAACACAAACGACTTACACACTTACTGTGACCGATAGTTTGGGCTGTGAGGCTACGGCTACGGTAACGGTAAATCCAGTAGTGTGTCCTTGTGATAATTTGGTTGTGAATGGAGATTTTGAAAGTGGAGATACTGGCTTCACATCCAGCCTTCCTTCGAGTTGTGTTTGCCAAGCCGGTTCTTATTGTGTAACAAGTAATGCACGTAACAAGTGTACAAATAGTTTATGGCAGTCAATTGTAGCGCCAAATGGTACTGGGGATTACATGGTCGTAGATGGAAGCAGCAACAGTGTGATTTGGGAGCAGACGGTAAATGTGGTCGCGGGCTTATCCTACGATTTCTGTTTTGACTATTATCCGAATGTGTCTGGAGGCCCATCACCACAATTAACGGCAACAATAGGAACTACAACTTTAGTAACAACAACTGGTACTGCCGGCTCATGGCAGAAAATATGTTTTACAGGTTATGTTCCTACTACGACAGGGCCTCTTCAATTGCAAATATCAGAAGGAACGGCCTCTGGCTTTGACGATTATGGAATTGATAATATAAGCTTTGGTAGCTGTTGTGGACTATCGGTTAGCTTTGATTCAGACGAAGTTTCCTGTGGCGAAGGAGGTAGTGGCGTGCAATTGGTACCGATTGTTACAGATACGATTCCATTAATTTCTTATGAATGGTCACCTATAACAGGATTGGATTTTCCTGATGTGGAGAATCCTATTGCAATGCCCACTGATCCAGATGTTCAGACCTATACATTGACTGTAACTAACGAAATAAATTGTACTGCTTCGGCATCTATTACAGTAAATTGTATAATCATTAACACAGAGAATCCTACTTTTTCTACCTCTGTTTTAGTTTATCCAAATCCAACGTACGAATCTGTACATATTGAATTGGGTGAAGCCTTATCTAGTCAACTAGAATACCGTTTGTTTGATGTCTTGGGGCGAACGATTCAAGAAGGTATAATTGAGCAAGGAGTGACGCTGCAGAACTTAAGCTTGGTTGGTCTAAGTGAAGGCATCTATTTGCTTTCTTTCGGCAATGAAGAGGAAGGCTACCATCAGGAGAAAATAATTAAAGGGAATAAATAATAGCGCTTTTATGACTTTAATGCGTGGATAGAGCAAAAGGCTTTGTCCGCGCATTTTTTACTTAGTACTCTTTTTTTATTTTAAAATACAGTAATTTAGTCTCCAAACGATTAACTATGAATACGAAATACCTAATAACATGGAGTTTTCTTCTTTTCTTTTTATCCAGTGAAATTAAGAGCCAATCCTATACTCCAAGAATAGAGGAAGTCGGATCAAATCAACTTATAAAGGAATCACCCTCGCCTCTAGTTACCCTCCCCACAAACACAGCAGACTTAAGACTAAACTATCTTAACGCTAATTTACCTTCCGTTACACCATTCCTTCCACACAATAGTTACAAACCACTGGAAGTACTTTGGGAGTTTACCTATAGTGGAGGTGGACTTAATATCCCAATTTCGGAGTATAGTTTTCAACAAGAACCTAAGATGGTTTTTCCTCAGAATGGAAAAAATGTAGATATAATTTTACACTCCCTTGATAACTATGATGGTGATGAGCCTCCTCCGGAAAGATCTAATTACAGGCTAGAATACAATTCAAGCTCCACTTCAAAGGTGCTATCTTTTACAGCCCCTAACTTAAAGATTCTTCCAAGTTGGGATCCTTCTCCTGATGATATCATTATTTACATCATAAGATTGGAATTGACAGAATGTCCAATTGATGGGAAAATTAAGTTTGATTTCCCTAACAGTTTTTTTACGAATAGTATTATTTCGAAACCATCAGGAAACCATACAATAAACCCATCAGGAAGTCCCTTAGGAAATTCAGTCGAATGGGATATAAAGAATTTTCCGTTTTTTGAAGATGGGACGAAAAAATATCGTGATTTTTATGTTGAGTTGCAAATAAAGTCAAAAGCTTTTGCTCCGATAGGAAGCGTGATAAATACTAATGCCTCATACACCATAGATGGAGGTTGTGGAGGCCCTCTTGTGGATAGTAGTAGAGATACAGTGGACATCAGTCATGATCCGAATCAAAAAATTATTTTATCCCCAGAAGTTTTATGTACGAATTCTCAGCGAGAAAATGGTTATCTGATAGTGGACTATAAAATCGAATACCAAAATATTGGAAAAGCATCAGCAATGGATGTGACAGTAGAGGATTGGTTGGATGAAAAAGATCATGTGAAATTGGTGACCTTTCTTGATTCGAAAGATGCCATAAGCGATATGACTTTCAACGCTTCAAACCAGTATCTGAATCCCTCTGTGGACGGATATATGTATTGGCACTTTGAATATCCAAATACAAATGGAAGACAGTTAAGAGGTAAAGAAGAAGCAGGATATAATATTGATTTTTATGAGGAAGATACAAAGGGATGGTTGACTTGTCGAGTATTGTATGATACTTTGGTTCTCGAATCTTGTAATGCGCTGATGAACCATGCAAGAGTTACTTTTGATTGTAATCCTGAATTCTATACCAACACAACAATACATGAACATTGTTGTTTGACGTTTCCCGGCGCTCCACCTCCCCTTCCGTGTAATTTAGTCGATTCTGCCTTTATTGCAACAACAGAGCTGGAAGACCTAAGTGGGCTTGGAACAAGTTTTCAATTGAATAATACCTGGCAAAGTCGTATCGCAGGTATTTTTGGACCTACTGCATTTCTCAATTGGTATCCGGATAGATGGATAGAACCTAACAATAGTCTTACTGCAGTTTTGACTCCCCTGGAAGACATAACTTATACGCTAGTAGTTAGCTCGGACTCTATTGATGTTTGCAGTCGGGGGGTATATAAAATTACTGTTGATGTTGATGATCACGACCGAACAGAAGGAGCTCCAATAAAATTACTCAACGATAATGATTTGGCGGACTGCACTTGTACACCTGTTGTTATTGGAGGCTCCCCAGAGTATGCCTATGCCTGGTCAGATGGTTCAACTGCTTCTTCTTATTCCATATCGAGCGGAGTGAAAGCAAATACACTCACGGTCACTGATGCACACGGCTGTACTGCTATATTGCCCACTACAATTAATTGCGGAGGATATCCTTATTGGTGTTGGTGGCTACTTTTTCTTTTTATAATATTACTTTTATGGATTTGGTGGAGGTTTTTTTTTAGGCGGTAAACCAGAAGAATTATGAGATAAAACTAAGACTAATAAAAAATGCGAATCTTTTTTTGTGCTTTAATTAATACGCTACTTTATACTCCGCTTCTATATGCTCAAATGACACTAGAGCAGAAAATGGAAAATATAGATTCTGTCATGGTCGAACATACAGGAGAGGCAGCGGTTTTGGTTTTAGACAGCTTGACTAAGAATTTTATAATTGAAAAAGATTGGGAGAGTGCTGCTATCTGTAGAAGGGATAAAGCAGTTAAGCTCAGAAAGAATTCTAAAAATGCATTGTTGTTTTTGTATGCGGATACTACGGCATTTATATTTAACTCCCTTCCTGAAAATCATGAATTACAAGCAAGCTTTTTAGTTGAGTGTGGATTTCACCATTTTCAATTAAAAGAGTTTAAGAGGGCATTATATTGTTATGAGAAAGCGCTAATTATATATGATGATTTAGAGATTGTTAATAAGTTTACGATATACACTTATCGGAAAGCAGGGGGACTTGCTATGAGATTGGTTGATTATGAAAAAAGTGATGCTTACTATACTGCAGTTTTAAATAAAGATACTTCAGGGCGTTATCATCCAGAGGCCTATTTTTTCCTCGCTCAGTCTGCGAACTATCAACGTCAATTCTCCAAAGCCATTCAATATTATGAAAAAGGTGCTTTTGTAGCAGAAAAAGAAAAAGATATTTTCAGGAATAATTGTCAGGGAGCGATTGCCTATGCGAGTAGGAATCAAGGCCAAAAGGCACTTGATCTTTTAGCAGACAATTTAAAGTTGTTTCAATCAGGAGGAGCGAAATTCAAAGAAAGATATCTTGGATCTTATTATTATAATTGTACAGAGGTTTATCTAGCACTGAAAAAAAGAGACAAAGCAACAGCTTCGATTAAGGAGAGTATAGCTATTAAGCGAGAAGAACCTGACAGAGGAGAGAAAAATCGAGAGTTGGCAAAACTGTATGTAGAGCTGGGCGATTTGTATTTTGAAAATGAAGATTATGAAAAGGCGCTTCAGACCTTCCATTTGGCAGTTATTAAAATATTTCCAAATTTTAATAACCCAGACCTACTCTCCAATCCTTCGATCAAAGAGCTCTCCAGCGAATCATTTATGATGACCTCTGCAAAACGAAAGGCTAAAACATATTTAAAACGTTATCAAAAAGATCATAATACACAGTGGTTGAAACCAGCAGAAAATTGTTTTGATTTGGTTTTTGCCGGAGCGGAAAAACTGAGGCAAACCTTTGTGGGAGATGAAGCAAAATTTTACTTAGAGCTTTTCAACGCAAACTCCTTAGAACAAGCCATTTATACTTCTTTCCTTTTATATGAACAGAACAAAAATGAGGAGCACCTCAAAAAGGCATATAACTTTAGTGAACAGCATAAATCACTGGTACTTCGTGAGGCTATCCTGAAAAACAAAACATACCAGAGCGAAGGAGTACCTGATTCTATCGTAGAAAAAGAAGCAATGCTACGAGAGAAAATATTGAAGCTAAAAATGCAAGTTCAACAAGAAACAAATACTAAGAACTCCTTAGAAAAGAAATTAAATGGAGTAGAAAATGAATACAATCTTTTGTTCACTGGCATAAAAATAAAATATCCATTTTTTGCTAAAAACATACAGCAGAATATACACCGTTCTCTTTCAGAAATCCAATCTAAGCTACTAGACGATAGAACCATTTTACTCCAATTTCACTGGGGAGAAGAATCTGTTTTCCTTTTTAAAGTAGATAAATCAGAACTTGGTTTAAGTAAGTTTAAAAGAATAGATTTGGATGAAAAACTAATGCCTTTTCTTCGTTTGCTCTCTAGCAGTAATGCCCAAATGAACAATCCTGCTCAATGGTTTTTGACCTCAAATCAGTTGTGTCAGTATTTAATGCGAGACGTTCTTAGTAACCTAAACCCTAAGATAGATAAAATTATTATTGTACCAGATGGGGCTATTTCCTCGATTCCTTTTGGAGCTTTGACGACTTCGCGTTGGGAAGGAAACTTTAACGATGCTCCTTATTTATTAAAACGTTTTCACTTTCAGTATGCTTATTCTCCAGCACTAATTTTGCAAACTCCCCTTTCTAATGAAAAACTTAGTGGTGCATTAACGGTAGCTCCAATTTTTGAAAATCAACAGAGAGGTTTATCTACCCTAAGGAATAGCGAGAAAGAAATCGATCAAATTCAGCAACCTAATTTAACGGCGCTAAAAAAAGAAAAGGCCACCCTCCCCGCCTTCCAAAAAAACATAAAAAACAAACAAATCATCCACCTTTCCACCCACGCAAAATCAAACGAAGGCAAGCTACCTCCAAGAATTGAATTTGCAGACACCTGCCTTTATTTGCCACAACTCTATACTATGCAAATACCCGCCGAGTTGATAGTACTCAGCACCTGCGAAAGTAACCTCGGAACCTATGAAAAAGGAGAAGGCGTAATGAGTCTTTCCCGAGGATTTGCCTATGCAGGAGCCGAAAGTATGATTGCCAGCCTGTGGGCCGTTAACGAAAAAAGTACAAGCACCTTGTTTGGAGATTTTTATACTCATCTTGACCACCACTCCAAATCGGATGCTCTTCGAGCATCCAAATTGCAATATCTTCAAAACCCAAAAATTCAAGATCGTCTCAAAGCACCTTATTACTGGGCTGGATTTGTTTTTATAGGAAAGGATGGAATGATCGAAAATAATGTAGGATTCAATAGACTGTTTTATGCTGGACTAGTCGGTTTCATTGGTCTTTTTGTTTATTTTTCCGTTTTGAACAAAAACAGACATAATTGACGGTACAAATGTTAAAACAAAAATAATTTCTAATCGTCAAAGTTGTAGAGTAACAATAAGTATTTATGCTACAATACTTAAAAGCTAGTTTTATACTCCGCACCGGATAAAAAAGTGAGCGTAGTTTTGGAAAAAGCTTTACGAGCTCTTGCTTTACACTAAGCTCACTCGCCGAGTTCGCAAAGCCAGACTAGGTATCAATCACTTATTTACCCAGTTTGAAGTATATGTAAAAAACTCTATCATTCAACGAAAAGCCTCATGCGTCTAAAACTACACTGCCCATTTAAAATTTCTTTCCTCTTTGGTTTTCTCTTGTTTTTTTACCACCAGACAATCGCTCAAAACATCAGCGGCTATATTCAAAATTCAGAAAATGAAGCCATTCCTTATGTCAATATTTTTGTCAAAGAACTCGGTTCTGGAACGACCACTGACGATGAAGGTTACTATTTCCTAGGAGACATAGATCCCGGAGAATATGAATTTATATACTCTGCTCTGGGCTACGAGACAAAATCCATAGAAATTATCATAGAAACTAAGCCCGTTGAGAAGAACGTATGGATGAAATCTTCTGATGTTGAATTGGATCAGATTGTAGTTCGGGCCTCCAAGCGTGACCCGGCTTATGCGATTATCCAAAATGCCATTGATGCAAAATCAAAATATCTAAAACAAGTAGATAGCTATCGGACTAAAATCTATATCAAGGCAACGGAAGAGATTGACAAAAAAGAGAAGAAAAAGAGAAAAGCAGCTGAGAAAAAAAAGAAGCAAAAAGAAGTAGTAGACGCTAGTGCTCCAGATATGAATCCATTCGAGAAAGCGGAAATGGAAAAACTAAAAGCCATTGAGGGATTGAGTATGATAGAATCGGAGGTCACCCTAAATTTTCAATATCCTAAAAAGTACAAAGAAGAACGAACCGCTTACAAAGTATATGGAACTAAAGCGGGTTTGTTTATTCCTCGTTTTGGTGAAAGCGATTTCAACTTCTACAGAAATTTAGTAACCATGCTAAACGTGGCAGAGGTGCCCATGATTTCTCCACTAAGTAGGACTTCTGTTATATCATATAAGTTTAAACTCATAGAAAGTAAGGAAGAAAATGGGATCCTCGTTCATAAAATAAAAGTAACCCCACGGAAAAAAGGAAATGCCACTTGTAAAGGATACATCTACATCAACGAAGGGCTTTGGAACATCAATCGCCTGGATTTGTCTTTCGCAAAAGGAGGGCTGAAATTCTTTGATGCCTTTCGGTTGAAGCAGGATTTTAAATTGCTACCTGATAGCAGTTGGCTTCCTTATCGAGTAGAATTCATTTATTCCACTAAACAAGGTAAATACAAAACCTTCAAAGGGAACACGCTGATGCACTACAGCGACTACGAAAATAATTATGCTTTTCCACCAAATTTTTTCGGCAACGAAGTTTCGGTAACAACTAGAGAAGCATATAAGAGGGATAGTACTTACTGGAAAGCTTCCCGCCCGGAACCCTTGACATTGAAGCAGCAAAAACTGGTTGCCTACAAAGATTCCGTATTTGCCGTTCATAATAGCAAACCATATAAAGACTCTATCCAAGCACTTTACAATAAAATAACTTTCATGGATTTGGTTTGGGATGGACTTGGCTTCCGAGATCACGTCACTAAGCGAGAAGTTCAATTTGGAACAATTCAAGAATTGTTAGATTTCAGTATCGTAGGAGGATTTCGT
>CAZDTI010000007.1:0-50457 GCA_964508085.1 uncultured Saprospiraceae bacterium
TGCAAAAGCAGTCGATGATTTGAAAGTTTGGTTGTTAAAAAATAAGCAAACTAATAATTGGAAAACGACCAAAGCCACTTCTGCTGCCGTGTACGCTTTATTGAGTCGAGGTGCGAATTGGTTACTAGAAGACGCTCCTGTTGAAATTACAATGGGCGGAAAGAATATAGACGTCAAGCCTTCTGAAATGGAAGCAGGTACTGGTTACTTCAAAAAAGATTGGGATGGAAAAGGAATGAACCCAAGCATGGCAAATGTCAAAGTAGAAAATCCAAACAGTGTAGTGGCCTGGGGTGCCCTTTACTGGCAATATTTTGAAGACTTAGATAAGATAACCACTTTCGAAGAGACTCCATTAACCTTGAAAAAGGAATTGTTCAAAGAAATGAATACCGCTCGCGGTCCAGTAATAGAACCAATCACTTCAACAGAAGTATTACAACCAGGTGATAAATTAAAAGTTCGTATTGAACTTAGAGTAGATCGTAGCATGGAATACGTCCATATGAAAGACATGCGTGCTTCTGGTTTTGAACCGATTAATGTATTAAGTACTTACAAATGGCAAGATGGTTTGGGCTATTATGAAAGCACGAAGGATGCTTCTACAAACTTTTTCTTTTCTTATTTACCGAAAGGAACTTATGTATTTGAGTATCCACTTAGAGTGAATCACAAAGGTGATTTTTCTAATGGTATAACTACGATTCAAAGTATGTATGCGCCAGAGTTTACAAGTCATTCGGAGGGCGTGCGGGTAAAGGTGGAATAAGATTTTTTAGTTTCAAAGGCAACTTTACCCTCGAATTCTATTCCTTCTGGTGGGGCTAATGTAATGCCTGCGCAACCCCCAGCCCCTAAAGGGGAGCATCCACGCTCTGACCGCACCATTCGTACCTGGCGTGCCGATCAGTTAGAATGTCTATTTCGTAGTTTTGGTCTCAAATATTTTTTGAAGTAAAAGTGGGGCGGGCTGACGCTCCCCTTTAGGGGCTGGGGGTAGGGTAGATGAATAACAAACAAACTACAATGAAAAAACAAAAACCAACTTCAGCAGAAACAGGAATGCACAAAGGTTCTAGTCCAAAGATATTTAAAAATGCGCGTGAGTTAAGAGGCAGAATGACTAAAGCAGAACTCCTATTGTGGGAGGAGTTAAGAGGGAAAAAACTTGGTTATAAATTCAGACGACAGCATCCCATAGGAAATTACATTGCTGATTTTTACTGCCATCAAATTCATCTAATTATTGAGCTTGATGGTGGTTATCATTTGGCTGAAAAGCAACAATGTTTTGATAACCAGAGAGCTAGAGATTTAGAATTGACAGGGATGAAAGTTATCCGTTTTATGAATGAGGAAGTGATAAGTGATATGAAAAAAGTACTAGAAGCGATTAATGAAGTAATTGCCCACGCAACCCCCAGCCCCTAAAGGGGAGCATCAGCGCTCTGACCTTACCAATCAGTTAAAATGTCTACTTTATCGCGTTGGTCACAAATATTTTTTGTGGTAAAGGTGGGGCGGGCTGCCGCTCCACCTTTAGAGGCTGGAGGCTGGAAGAGAGAAAAGCATTATTACCGTCCACCGTCTAGTTTAATCCAATCGAACTTAAAACCACTTTTCCCTTTGGTTTTCTTCCTCATCCATCGTCGTAATTCTCGCTTATTCATCTCTCGGATAATCGTTTCCTCTGGGTGAACAACTTCATAAAAATTTGAACAACAAGTGGAAGTGGCTCCCTGAAAATGAACGGGTACTGTCACACGTTTGACATTTGAAGGACCGATCTTATCAGTAACGATTTTATCCTCATAACAGAAGACTTGGAAACTAAAAAAGGTATCTTCATTCGGTGATTTTCTCACCCGTGCAATAGGTTCACTTGCCTCCACAGATTGGCCAACTACAACAAAGATGGAGTCTTTTTGAATACCATCATACCGCCCATAGGAGCCATCTGCATGTTGAATATCTAGATAATACCCAAGACCAGAAGTACGTAAAGTCGAATCGATTTGATAATTATTGATCTTACTAACAATACCTCTACGTGCAGCGGTAATTTCAGCTCCACTTTTTGCGAAAAAGCCTTTAATGTGCAATACGGTATCTTTTTTTACCAACCTTCCTGATGATATTGGTGAAGGGTAAAAGGATAACAATGAATCCTGACAAACCAATTTGGCAATACTTCCTTCTTTAAGCGGAACTAAGAATGGATAGTTTTGCTCCATTTTATACTTTAAATGACCTCGACGATAAGTCAATGCTATTTTGAAGTACCCCTGGTAGTCCATGTCTTTTTGTGTCAGCCTCATAACCAAATGGCGCCCTGGCTCAATGGTTTTTCTTAGGGGATAGGGCGTACTTGGTTTTAGCCCAGCTATTTCTTCAAAATCCAACTCAATAGTGTAGGTGTCCGGTGCAATATTTTCGCAATAGATGTCATAAGTCAAAGTCTTTTCATTGAAAAAATGAATGACACTAACAGGAGGGTCATGCGCCTGTGTACTCTTAGGTAGCAGGCCAAAAATCAAGAATGCTGTTGTAATTAAAATGTGTTTTGCCAACATGTTAGTCGATTATTTATGCTGGAGTTTCGGGAACGTAATACTTTCGTATGAGTTAAAGTGCTGTTTTTCGAACATAAGGCCAAAACACTAACACTAGTTTTTAGCCTTGCGCGCACTTTGTGACCTCTTTTATGTAACCTTTAAAAGGATGTATTTTTAGCTCACCTATTACTTTTTATCCAACTTCGGTAACCTAATCCGCATCTTTTTCAAAGTAGCTAAAACGGTTTTAGCAATGAAATAATTGCGATACCATCTAGAATCTACTGGGGCAATGACCCATGGAATTATACTATTGTTAATCGCATACTCGTAGCACTTGCGATATTTTGCCCAAAGCTTTCGTTCTTCCCAGTCCCCATCATTGTGCTTCCAGTTTTTCTCAGGATCATCAATGCGTTCCTGCAATTTCTCTAATTGGCGTTCTGGAGAAAGGTGCATGTAGAATTTTAAAACAGTGGTTCCATTATCCTGAGCAAGTAGTTGCTCAAAAGCATTGATACTTGCCATTCGTTGTTTGGCCTTTTTGTTGGTGATCCAACCATGAACCCATTGGATAAGGATGTCTTCGTAATGTGAGCGATTGAATATTTTTATCATCCCCTTTGCCGGAGCTTCTTTGTGAATACGCCAAAGGAAGTCGTGTGCAAATTCTAAATCCGTTGGTTTCTTAAAAGCCACAGCATGCACTCCTGATGGACTACAACGTTCGAAAACCGCAGCGGTAGAACCATCTTTTCCACTGGAATCCATTCCTTGAAAAACGACCAGTAAACTGTGCTTACTTTCTGCGTACATCTTCTCTTGAAGTTTCCCTATTTCTTTGACAATGTCTTTCGTTTTTTCTTCTATGTCTTTTTTATTCAGTCCTTTTGGTGGCTTCGTTGAAATTTTAGTTAGTTTAATCATGTTTAATTTTGATGAATTTGTTCTAAAGTTAGTGAAAATCTATTAGTAATGGTTTATTAAATCTCATTTAGTTCATTTGATTGCGAAACCACTTTTCTGCTTTTTGAACGTCAATTGGCATATCCACCGCTATGCTTTCTGTATTTGTTATGGAGATGCCAATGGTATGGCCATTTTCCAACCATCTTAACTGTTCCAAAGATTCTGCTATTTCCAAGGGCGAGGGATTGAGTTTCGTTATTTCCAAAAGGGTGTTTCGGTAATAACCGTAGAGGCCAATGTGTTTGTAGTACTTTTGTTTTCTGTTCCAACTTCCATTACTATTGCTTCGATGATAGGGTAGTGGTGCTCGACTGAAATAAAGAACTTTGAATTTAGTATCAAACAACACTTTCACAATATTGGGGTTTTTCCAATCTTTCTCGCTGTCAATTCGCTTAGCTAGTGAAGCAATTCCTTCTCCTTGTTTTTGTAATTGATCAATCAGTAAATCAATTTGCTTTGGCGCAATAAACGGCTCGTCGCCTTGAATATTTATTATAAGGTCAGTATCTACATTGTTTGTTGCAATTTCTGCACAGCGTTCTGTTCCATTCCGGTGGCTACTTTTCGTCATTTGTACATTTCCACCAAAGGATTCCACCAGTTTATAAATCCGTTCATCATCAGTCGCTACGATCACTTCATCTAATCGTCTTACTTTCAATGCTTGTTCATACACCCGCTGAATCATAGGGATTCCAGCGATTAATGCCAATGGTTTCCCTGGGAATCTAGAGGATTGGTATCGAGCGGGAATGACGGCTATTATTTTCATGAATTGCGAGTTTAAGAAAGAATCTTGGGACTTCAAAGTATTTCCTTACATTTGCCCCGCAATATTGCAAAAAGGTTCTAAAAGCTAAATATGACTATAGAACAATTAAAACGGCTCCAAACTCGTGTATCGGCGATGAGGAGCTATCTTTGACATTGCTAAACGAGAAGACCAAATAGCAGATAAAAAAATGAAATCTATGGACCCGGAGTTTTGGTCCAATCCTCAGGAAGCGCAGGAATTGATGAAATCCCTTAAGGCTGATGAACGTTGGGTGGAAAACTTCAGTGAAATGAAAATGGCAATGGAAGATCTCGAAGTGCTCTTTGAATTTTGGAAGGAGGAAGAAGCAACTGAAGAAGAGGTTACCAAGAAGTATAAAGAGACCATGGAGATTCTAGCAGATGTTGAATTCAGGTCTACTTTAAACCAGAAAGAAGATGAACTGAATTGCATCCTGGAAATAAATGCTGGAGCTGGTGGGACGGAATCCAACGACTGGGCAGAGATGTTACTCCGGATGTATACTATGTTTTGCGACAAGTATGGTTTTAAATGGGCACAACTGAATAGAGTGGACGGAGATGTTGCTGGCATCAAATCAGCAGAGATAGAGATCATTGGCGATTTCTCATATGGCCATCTAAAAGGCGAAAATGGCGTCCATCGCCTCGTCCGAATTAGCCCTTTTAATGCACAAGGAAAAAGACAAACTTCTTTCGCTTCTGTATTTGTACACCCTATGGTAGATGATACCATTGAAATTGAAATCAATCCTGCAGATATAGAGATGGATCGTTTTCGGGCTTCAGGGGCTGGAGGACAGCACGTAAATAAAACAGAATCGGCAGTTCGATTAAGACACTTGCCTACTGGTATTACAGCCGAATGTCAGCAAGAACGTTCCCAGCATTTGAATCGGGAAAAAGCGATGACTATGCTGAAATCGAGATTGTATGAGATTGAATTAAAAAAGCAACAAGCAGAAAGAGATAAGGTGGAAGCAGGGAAAACCAAAATTGAATGGGGGGCTCAGATTCGGTCTTATGTCTTAGATGATAGAAGAGTAAAAGATCATCGCTCTAATCACCAAACCAACAATACAGATGCAGTGTTGAATGGGGATATTTATCCATTTTTGAAGGCTTTCTTAATGATGGGATCTGTAGAAGGGACGGAGAATAAATAAATCAAATACATCTTAATGTTTTTATAAAAAGATCATTCCTTAGGAGTGGTCTTTTTTCGTAGGAAAAACCTCCTTCGTAATATAATTGTTGAAATTAATATAGGATCAAATCGTCTAGCTAGTGAACTATAGATTTAAAGAAGCAGGTGTCAAACTAAATTTATGGCTTTTTAAGAAAAAAAATAAACAGTTATTGGACAACTTTTGATCAGATAAAAAAACGTTACTTAAAGATGTGTTTTGCGTCTCTATTAACGAATTTTTATTAAAATCATTGGAAAACAATCTCTTTAATTCACTTCTACGATGAAAATAGTCAATGTAATCTTAGCACCCCTGAGCCCAATAATTAGTTTTTTGCTATCACAAAAGAATAAATTTCTTTGTTCAAATTCATTCCTTATCTTTCTTTTATCTATACTTCCTCTTTTTTCTTTTTGTACATTCTCTTCAAATTTAGATATTAATCAAAGACAAAAATATGCTAAAAAAGGAGCGATGATTGTTTCAGAAGCAAGAGGACATCTGAATACTCAACTTTACCAATTTCTAACTAAGGGTGATGTGAAATCTGCTCTAATTGGGGCATGTAGACTTAGTGTTATTGCAGGAATTGATAGCCTAGCAAAGCAAAAGAACGTAGGAATTAAAAGAGTCACAAAACAAAACCGAAACAAGGGTAATCAACCTACCAGTTGGGAGTCAAAAGAGTTAGATAAGTATCAAAAATTAAATCGAGATAGCGCAGTTTCTAAAGTAACAAAGAATGGAGATAAAGTTGTCTTTCTCTCTCCAATATATGTAAATAGTACCTGTTTGAAATGTCATGGCGAACAAGGCCTAACATTGGATGACCAGGCCAAGGAGCTTACTCGTTATTTATATCCGAATGACCAGGCGATTGGTTATAAAGATGGAGATTTTAGAGGTTTATGGTCTGTCACTTTTTTTGATGAAAACGAATAAAGATTTTGCAAAGAACAGAACTTACTTTACTTTTGAAGATTGTTCAAGCTCTTAAATCCTTAGAATGAAAAATCTACTTTTTCTTATTGCATTATCCTTATTCACTTCTTGCAAAAATTCGAATAGTGGTTCAGGTCAAACTATGACCTCAGAAGCAGGTTATAGCAATGTAACAAATGAGGAGTTCAAAGAACTAATGACCGCGACTAATACAGTTATTTTGGATGTTCGAACACCAAAGGAGACCTCTCGGGGGATCATTCCGGGTGCGATGAAGCTCGACTACAAGGATAAAAACTTCTCTGTGAACCTGGATCAGTTAGATAAGAGCAAAACTTACCTGGTATATTGTCATGCAGGTGGTCGAAGTTCCAGCGCCTGTAAAATGATGAAGGAAAAAGGATTCCCTAAATTATACAATCTAGATGGCGGATATGCTGGATGGAACTAAGTAAATCCCTACTTTTGAGCATGAAAAAATTGATACTATTTATCTTAGGTATTCAAATCTTTGCGTGCACTCCTAAGCCAAACAAGATTTCTACTAATCAAATTCGAATTGCTTCCTACAATGTCGCACTTTTTCGGAAGTCAGAGGATGGATTGGCCAAAGATTTAGCCTCCGGTGAAGACCAACAAATCAAGAATGTTGCCGCGGTCATTCAAAAAGTCAAACCAGATGTTATTGCTTTGATGGAGTTTGATTACGATCCTTCCGGTAAATTATTAGACGCTTTTCAACAAAAGTATCTAGCGAAAGCTCAAAGTAATCAGACCCCTATTAACTACCCTTACCGCATTCAGCTCCCTTCTAATACTGGAATGCTTTCTAGCGTTGATTACAATAACGACGGTAAAATAGAATTGCCCAATGATGCCTTTGGTTTTGGGAGATACGAAGGACAGTATGCTTTTGCACTCCTGTCCAAATTCCCTATTGATGAGGGCTCACTGAGAACTTATCAGAATTTCCTTTGGAAAGATATGCCGGAGGCAAAAATGCCTTTGAATGAAGACGGGAATTCTTATTACTCCGATGAATGTTGGAATGTGTTTCGACTTTCCTCCAAAAACCATGTAGATATTCCAATAAAAATCAACAATGACCTTACGATTCATCATCTTCTAGCTCATCCAACACCGCCGGTATTCGACGGCCCAGAAGACCGCAACGGAAAAAGGAATTTTGATGAGATAAGGTTACTTAAAGATTATATCGAAAATGCAGCTTACCTTAAAGACGATAAAGGAAAAAAAGGCGGTTTAACAAAAGATGCAAAATTCATTGTATTAGGTGATTTGAATGCAGATCCTTTAGATGGAGATTCTTATGACGGAGCTATTAATCAATTGTTAAATTCGACAGTAATAAATCAAGAGGTCTCTAACGGAAAATGGATTCCTTTCAGCAAAGGTGGAAAAAACTATAATAGAAAAGCTACAGACAAAGGTAACCCAGGAAATGATACGGCTTTCTTCGGTGCAAGGATTGATTATGCCCTGCCTTCTAAAAACTTAACTGCCAACGGTTCTGGTGTTTTTTGGCCAGCAGAGGGGGAGGAGTTACATGAAATTGTGAAGAACAAAGGGGCTTCGGATCATTTGCTGGTATGGGTGGATTTGTTAATTGAAGATTGAAAAATGAGCATGGAAGGTTTAGGTGTACTATTTTTAGAAAGAGAAGGATTATGGTGCAACGAAGCTGCAACGTTTTTTTCGCTTAAAAAATTACAACTTCCCCTCCGCTACGCAAGTTAATCCAAATGCCTTATTCAACTTTCTAAAATTCATTTCAAAACTATTATAAGCCCTCATAATAAAATTCAATGGCCCAGGTAATGGCGCCATATCTGAAGATTCAGGGGCTTCCATATTCTCTTCATTTTTCTTCAACCGTCTTACCAGCCAAACTAAAGGGAAAATAGACGCGAAAATATAATACTGCTGGGTGATTTTGCAATTATGGTGTGACATGAGCTTCTTGACCATCGGGATAGTGTAACGTCTGTAGTGCCCTAAGTAAACATCATGGGTAGACCAAACAGACATAAAGGCCGGAACCGTAATAAAATACCAAGCATTTGAACCCACTCGCTTTTTAATATCTTCAATGATGGCATAATCATTTTCGATGTGCTCCAGAACATCCATCATTATGACAATGCAATTGTCAACACCCTGTGGAATGTAATGTAGTTTTTTGACTGCTGCATTTTTAGTCTCCTCCAACTCTTCTTCGGAATAGCCTATATCAATCAACAAGACATCTTCTATGAGCTCCGGAAATGCTTCATAGAGTTCATATGCAAAAAAACCTGAACCGGATCCAAAGTCTATAACAGTAAGCTTACGACCAGCTTCTTTTGCTACTTTTCTGAAATAGCTAAACAAAGGCTTTTTCTTAGATTGGTAATACCAGTGTGTTTTTTGGTCGACACCGCTTTCTAGTTCTTTTAAATCCATTGTGTGGTATATTGAATGTTATTTTTTATTGAATGAAGCCTCGTAAACCTTATTCAAATCTTGGGCAGGTTTAAAATCGGGATCTAAGTTTAAGGCTTGTTTTATTAAAGTATAAGAACCTTGGTAGTCTTTTGAAAAATAAGCCTTTTTCGCTTTGAAGTACAAGCCTAGCATCGTTTTTCCAGTTGAGTTTGCCGCGTTGATTCCCATTTCGTATGCTTGGGGGATGTTTCCACCCGTTTTGTCGTACAATTCTACCGCTTCAACAACTTTGGCTGCATTACCTTCCTGACCGTAAATAGAAGCAAGATAATAATGCGCAGCGGAGTTCTTATAGTTCAACTCAACTGTTTTCTCAAAAGAGGCTTTGGCATTAGCATTGTCACCACTATTTATATGGTAAATGCCATAATAGAAATGAGTACTATTGTAACTTTCGGAAAGAGGTAGAACATTATCAAGTGCTTTTTTCATATTCGGAAAGTCTTTAGTCGCTTGATAGCAGCGAATAAGCCCCATCCAGGCGGCTTCGTTTTTAGGACGGGCTGTCGCCTCCATATTGTATAAACGGATAGCTTCTGAATAGTTTTTTGCCTTTTCTGCATCCGCAGCTTCTTTCTCATATTGTGCCATTCGCTTTGATATAGCACCAACGAGTGTCCCGTCAATTGTTTCTTGGTAAACTACATCCGAAGGAGGGAAAGCACCGCTCGCAAGGTGACCTTTATTTACGAACCGAGGAATGAACATATAATAATCTGCAGGCTGTTTTTGTCGATCATAATACCGTGCATAAACCACCTTTACATTAGGGGCTAAGTTGGCCATATAGTGCTTTACCTGATCGTAACAATTGGTAGCAACTAAAACCTTCTCTCCATTTTTTATTCGGTCATCGTTTTTTACCAACCAAGAGCTTAGCTGCTTTGTAGAATTCATCCAATAATCCATTTCATAGTTGAAATAAGCATTTTTAGAACCACCTGACAGTTCATTAAAATAAACGTATTGATAAGGGTGATTTTTAACCATCCACATAGCCGGCAACGCGCACAATAAAATGACTACAGCAGTGACTCCCCAACGAACGGCTGGATTATTTTTAACCTTGCTCAACTCATGCCAGCCATAAGCAGCTAGCACAACAAGCATAGGATAAACAAACAAAAAGTGTCGCATTCCATCGTATAAACTGGAGTGTTTTAGAATTGCATAAGCAACTGGAAATACGCCAGCAAAGGCAAGTAGTAGTAAAGGAAGTGTTTTTTTCTCTTTAAATTGAGTAGTCAAAAACACAAGAAACAGAATTGCACCTAACAATATAAATACAGGGGAAGCGATTAACATCCATTTTGGAATGTAATACCAAGGTAATTCATCAGACCATAAATGTTGCCCTTCAAAAAGCATACGTATACTAGTAGAAAAATTGGACATTTCACTTAAGGCTTCCAATGGGTTTGACAGAGGAGCTTTCGCCCCCCAAGGCCAGAAGGTCAAACCACCAAAGTAACCACCAACAGCTACAATTAAACCCTTCACAAAAATTTTCCCAAGATGTTTAAAGTCAGTCAATTTTGATCTTAAGTCATTTCTAGACAAATAAGAAATCCCAGTAAAAAGACCTAAGTAGGCAATCAATAATATACCACCAACACGAACGTTAATCGCCGCAGAAACCCCAACAATTAACATGACGATTGTTTTTGTACCGGGCCTTGGTAATTGTTTTACAAAACGGATAACATACAACAAGGTGAATACAAAGGCAGCAGCAAAAGGAATATCTTTTGGGTTATTCATCGAATGTCCAAATATTCTAGGAGACAAGGCCATAAACAAAAGCGATAGAAAGGCAACCGTCCAACTGCCTGTAACCTCTTTGGCTAGGAATCCAGTAAAGAGCATCAAGATGAAACCAAACAAAGCATTTACGATATGCCTGACATCGTATTCATCCATATCACCCCCAAGGTTTTCATTAACCCAAGCTGCGGTATAATCGAACAAGCCACCGTAGTAGTAAAGGTTAGGCTTCATGGTCATGGCATTCTCTCCTTTGAATTTTCCGTCAGGTGCTATATATTTCCCATCTGTTTTGTAGTGTTGATACACAAATTCTCCATAGGTTTTTTGGGCCAATTCATCACCAGATATACCGTAATCGGTACTTAATGAAGGCATTAAAAATAACAATACAACTGCAAGTGTTAAAAAGAGAAAGCGAAAAATAGGTGCTTCGCCAGTTGTCCCCTTCCAGTTCCTAATCGGTTCAGTAACGAAGTATTCAAAGTTGATTCGACAAGAAATTTTTATGGTTTCCCAAAACATTTTTAGGCTATCACTCACCAATGCTATTTTAGAGTCGTCTTGGTGTGCCCAGCTAATAGGCATAGCTGTAATTCCTAAGCCAGACAATTTTGCTCTATATAGCAATTCTACGTCATGAGCCCAGCCATTTGTTTTTAATTTACCAAACAATGATTTAGCCGCTTCAGCTGGATAGAGTTTGAAGCCACACTGTGTATCTGGTAAATTAATATTGGTAAATAGTTGAATGATGAAGTTAAAGATTAGACCAGCAAAACGGCGTAAGGGTTGTCCCTTTACTTTTGAATCTTCATGTTCTCTGGAACCGATTAAAACTTGATCCTTTGGAAAGGATTTAGTTGGTAAAGATTTTAACCAATTTTTTAAAGTGATCGGGTTGGTTGCCATATCAGCATCAAGAGTTAATACAAAATCTCCTGTAGCTTTTTCCACTCCAGCCTTGAGTGCCGCACCTTTTCCTGAATTTTGAGCTAAAGAAACGAGAATGGTATCTTTAGCATCCGTAATGTATTTTTCGATTTGCTTTGCGGTCTCATCAGTACTGCCATCGTCTACCAATATTACTTCAAAACTACCATTCCATTTTTGCTTAAAGGATTTCAAAGTAGAGAACAGGTTTCCAATTCTTTTGCTTTCGTTGTAGCAAGGAATAACCAAGGATAATCGTTCTTTGAAAGGAGTACTTTTGACGGTACTCTTGGCAGTCGATTTTTGTTTCTTTTTACTCATTGAGTAGGTGATTTTGCGATCTAATAGAGGCTTTAGCGCAACAGTATGGAAGGCTGCGAAAACCAAAGGGCAAATATTGCAAAAAATATCTGGAATTTCGTTTTTGGAGTGGCTGTTTTAGGATTTGGATGCATTAGAAGGAGAAACGTACGAACTAAAGAAGTGTTACAAGAGAAGCATAGCTATCGCTATTTTGAATCAAATAGGCGTATGCACGGAGGAGCAATCGTATTTTTGAAATAAATTATACGATTAAAACCCTAAAGGTAGGCTTAAAATGCCTTTTTTCGTTCTGCTCGTTCCCAAAGCACGCTTTGCTTTCCTTTAATAATTCGGAAAAAACCTCGATAAACCGCATAGTTCATCACACAGAAGTAATAAGGAACAAAGAACGCCTTGAATTTTATCGCTTTACGCTCCAGCAAATAGCCAATGGCAGCCATGACATAGAAAAGAATCTGCAGAGCGAGTATAACCTGAAAGAATAAGCTACCTTGAATGGCAAGAAAGATATTAGAAATCAAAATAATAATCAAGGCAATTGGTGCCAGTGTCCAACGAAGCACACGATGAGAAATATATTGAAAGCTCAATGTTCTGTACTTGAAAAAGTTAAGAAGAGGGGTAAGGCGGGAAATGGCTTGGAGTCCACCGGCTGCAATTCTGATTTTGCGTTTTAGTTCTTCTTTTACAGAAGCGGAGGAGTTTTCGGCAGCAAAAGCATCTGGTTCATAAATGACTCGATAACCTTTTTGAGCAATTCTCAAGGTCATGTAAAAGTCTTCAATAATGGTATCTGGGGAAACAGCTTCGAAAAGCTCAGTTCGAAGGCTAAAAAGCTCCCCGGCAGCTCCAACGACTGAATACAACTCGGAATCCCAGCGTTTCAATGTAGATTCATATTTCCAATAAATACCTTCTCCAGCAGCATTAGCTGCATCTTCCTTTTCCATCAAAACTCTTTTTTCTCCAGCGACTGCGCCAACTTTTGGATCCTGATAATGCCTTACAATGTTTTTGATGGCCATTGGATTTACAAAAGTGTTGGCATCCGTATAGATTACAAGAGGGGTATTTACAAAATGCATGATACGTTCAACTGCAGCAATTTTACCTTTTCTGGCTGCTTCGTGGTACACTTCATAGTTAGCTTCTTTAGGCCAATCGTAATTTCTGATAACATCTGGAGTATCATCGTCAGAGCCGTCTGTTACCCAGAGGTATTTGATTTTACTTTTTGGATAGTCGAAATTGAGGCCATTCTTTATTTTGTCAACCATATAATCTCGTTCATTGAAGGCAGCAACCACAAAGGTGACTTCTGGTAAGTCCGCATCTGGCAAAATCGTTGGATTAGTGTCCTTTCCGTTGATCAATCGCTTAATTTGGATGATAAAAAACAGAACAATTCCGTATCCCAAGTAGGTATAGAAAACTAGAAAAAAACAAATGAAAAATAGCCATTGCAGCATTAGCATAGTCTGATTTTAAATATTTTAATATTACGATTACCTGCAAAAGGCATGCAAGAAAAATTAAGCTAAGTAATTGAAAGTCAATGAATTAATTAGTATATAAAAATCGAATATCTAAAATACCCTATTGACGTAATAGGTTGTAAGTTCCAGATTAGCGATATTTGTATTAACAAACAGCCAAAAGTATGGCTTTCCCTTCAGTATAGTAGCAAACCGTTAGAATTTTTTAGCAAAAAAGCTTTTCCCTCCTAAAAAATCAATTGAAGTTATTTAAAGGCAGATTTTTTAATTTGTAACATTTGAATGCTTAAAACTGTGACTTCATGTATTTTTAATAGTCACATAGTAGCAAAAGAGCTGATAATGTGTATATTTGTGGCACGAAGTCCCATATACAAAGCTTCTTGTTATACTATAATACAACTTTAAAAACTTTTTTAGTGGGCTTTTGATTCCCTCTTTCATTAGAACGACCCTCGTTTCTAAGTTACTACTAACCTTTAAACTTTACTTTACTTATTACACAGTTAATAATGACTTATTATTTATTGACTCTGTACGCATCGCCTCCAAACAGTTCAGATTTATCTGTCAAGTTTTGTAGATGGTTGTGCATTTTTTAATTAAAAAGAAAAGGGAACACATGGGAAACAAGAAGAGTATTCTAGTAATTGACGATCAAGAGAGCATGAGGGTATTGATGGCAAATTTTTTAAAAGAAGAATACACGGTAGTCACGAAATCGGATGGACTAAAAGGACTATCCTGGCTAAGAGAAGGGAATATCCCTCAATTAATTCTTTTAGATATGTCTTTACCAAACTTAAGTGGATTAGAATTTTTAACCAACATACGTAGTAGTGGCTTTTTCGGCCAAATTCCAGTAATTATCATTTCCGGAAATGAAAGCAAAGACTTTCAGGAAAAATGTTTTGGACTTGGTATTTCTGATTATTTAACCAAACCTTTTAACCCTTTAAAATTACAAGGAAAAATAAAAACAACGCTGAGCCAGCAGCAGCAACCTCTGGCATAATTAGACTCAGTTTCAGACCGCTTACAACACAAAACTATAGCCTCTAACCAAGGCACTTACAAACAACTTACAACGACCTTACAATTTTTTATTTACAATTTACCCTTACAACATAACGTAAATAGTAAACGACCAGACTTACAATTATGAAACGAATCTCTACACAAACTGTACAGGGGGTACAGGATGTACTTGTATTGGGTTTTGATAACCATTCCTATATCTTGTTAAATGAACAAGACGGAATGGGTTATTATGACTTTAAAAGCTTTAATAATTCATTTAAGGCTTATAACCATTTAGAAGATACATTTGTTCAAAAGCCAGTTGCAATAATTTGCAGCTATGAATTCCTTCGCGCGGAAAACTTCCGTTTTTTGCATTCTTTAACTGCTCACCAATCCTACAAAAATATTCCATTTATTGTGATTTCTTCTGACGGATTGGATATTCCAGTAGAAGAAGCACTAAAAATGGGGATTGACGATTGTTACACTGAACCAGTTAATTGGAGCAACTTGAAAAAGAGAGTAGCCTTTCTTCAGCAATACAAAGAAGAGTTACTACTTCCTACTACAACCCCACTTGATAACACCTATTATTATAAGACTCCTTTTGGAAAAAGAGTGTTTGATTGCGTCGTGGCATTAGCCATAATTGTTGCAATTAGTCCAATATTATTGTTTATAATCTTAGCAATAAAGGCTACGAGTGATGGACCGGTCATTTATCGATCTAAAAGAATAGGTCAAGGGTATCGCGCTTTTGATTTTTTCAAATTCCGCTCAATGTGCGTTGATGCAGATGATAAGAGAAAAGAACTAAGTCACCTGAGCACTCAAGAAGGGGCCTTCTTAAAAATTAAGAACGATCCTCGAGTAACAAAAATCGGATGGTTAATTCGTAAAACAAGTTTGGATGAATTACCACAGTTACTAAATGTTTTAAGAGGGGAGATGTCCATCATTGGAAATCGTCCATTGCCGTTGACAGAGGCAGAAATGATTACAAAAGATCAATGGGCGGCTCGATTCTTAGCTCCAGCAGGTATCACAGGTTTGTGGCAAACTGCTCCAGGAGGAAAAGAAAACTTAAAGCAAGAAGAACGTATCGGTTTAGATATTGAATATGCAACCAACCTTTCGGCTAAAATGGACGCAAAGATTCTATTGCGAACTATTCCTGCAATGATTCAGAAAGGAGAATAAAATAATTCGATAAAGAAAGAATTAATATAAATTAGAGTGTCGAAAGAATAGCTATATTTACGCAGCTGACTTTCGACACTCTTTCTTTTTGCAGCTGAATAGTATTTTATTTTTCGTTGATTCTACCGCAACAAGCATACTACATAATCGTACTAGAAAACATGTCTCAAAGAAGTACATCAGTATCTATAATAACCATCAATTACAATCAATTGGAGGTGACTTGTCAGATGCTGGATTCAATTCGACGTTTAGAGTTACAACCGCTTGAAATCATTGTAGTTGATAATGCTTCTGAAACTTCCCCTAAAAAATATATAGAAAGTAATTATCCTGAAGTTTCGTTCATCCAAAGTGAAACGAATCTTGGTTTTTCAGGAGGGAACAACCTCGGTATTGCAAAAGCGAAAGGTGATTATTTGTACTTTGTAAATAACGACACCGAGCTGTTAGAGGAAAGCATAAGCCCTTTATTAGCATTATTCGACGAAAACCCCAAACTTGGAATCGTCTCTCCACTCATTTGTTACCATCCAAATCAGCATGATAATAAAAGTGATCTGATTCAATATGCAGGAACAACAGCAGTAAGTCCGTATACTGCTCGGAATTCAACCATAGGTTCTCAATTATTGGATAAAGGACAATATACCAAAGCAGTACCAACAGCATATGCGCATGGTGCAGCTATGATGATTCCAAGAAGAGTAGTTGAGGAAGTTGGAAATATGCCGGAACAGTTTTTTCTATATTATGAAGAGCTGGATTGGTGCGAACAAATTAGAAGAGCAGGCTATGAAATATATGTTGAACCAAGAGCGCGAATTTATCACAAGGAATCGGTTTCTGTTGGACAAATGAGCACCTTAAAGACCTTCTATTTAAATCGTAATCGTATATTTTTTATGCGTCGTAATAAGAAGGGGCTAGGGTTTATTTTCTTCAGTTTGTTTTTGGTTTTTTTTACCATTCCGAAAAACGCTGCCTTATATTTGGTCAAAGGGCAATTTGATCACTTGAAGGCTTTTTTATCCGCCATTTGGTGGAATGTATTACAAAAGAAAGTATGACGATTTTAGTTTCCATATATATCATTATCGCTTCTGTGTTGATTTTCTTTTTGGTGTTGCCATTTGGAACAGTCTTTCTATCTCTTTTCGCAAAGGAAAATATGGTGAGAAAGAAAGAAGGGAGTGCTGATATAAAACAATACGATTACGGATGCATTATTACTGCATATAAAAATGCGGAGATTGCTAAACCACTTATCCAATCTTTACTAAAGCAGCCTTATCAAAACTTTCATATCTATTTGGTTGCTGATGAATGCGATATTTCAGATTTCGATTTGTCAAATAAAAAATTGACCCTTTTTCGGCCTGATCCTCCATTGCGATTAAAAGCCAAGTCTATTATTCATGCAATGGAAAATTATGTTCGTCCCCACGATTATACAGTGGTCTTTGATGCTGATAATTTAGCACACCCAGATTTTCTGATAGAGATAAATCAATATGCCAATAATGGTTACACTTCAATCCAAGGGCAAAGAACTGCAAAGAATTTGGACACGCCTTATGCTTGTGCAGATGCTACAGGGGAATTTTATAAAAACTACATAGATCGATACGCACCGTATCTCATTGGGTCATCGGCTGTGATCTCCGGTTCCGGTATGGCTGTGGAAACCAATTTGTATTGGGAATACCTCAGAAGTCCTGAAATAGAACAAGGAAAAGAAAAGTGGAAGAAAATGTTGCAAGAGGATAAAATACTACAAAATTTCCTGTTGTCAAAAGATGAACGCATTAGTTATGCGTGGAACGCGATTGTATATGATGAGAAAGTTGTTTCTGGCGATCAGGTTGAAACACAACGAGGAAGATGGTTGTATTCCTATTTTCAAAACCTACCAAATTCTTCTGGACACCTTGTAAAAGGCTTGTTGAATTTTAGCTGGAATAGATTTTTCTTTGGCTTGGTGACGATAAATTTACCCTTATTCATTCTGCTTTTCCTTTCTGGGGCAATGATGTTCTTAGGATTGCTTCTTTCACCTAAGACTGCTTTGGCTTTGTTTATTGCGATTGTGATTTTCTGTCTTACTATTTTGTGGACGCTTTACTTATCGAAAGTCCCAAAAGCAATTTGGACAACTTTGTGGGGCCTGCCTATGTTTGTCGTAAAGCAAGTAACGGCCCTTTTTAAGATGAGAAATCCGAATAAAAATTTCAAAGAATCGAAGCATACCCGTAGTTACTCAATTGACGAAGTTTTGAAAAATGAAAAGGAGAATTAATTTACTCATGAAAAATAAAATGCTCCCAATTTCTATCTTCATAAACATTGTTTTAGTGGCAGCCATCTTGGTCTTGATTGCTAAAATTGGAGGTTGGAACCATTTTATTTACAAAATCCAAAATAGGGGCTTAGCCGGAACCTATCAGCATCGATCAGAATTACTAAACAATTTACCGGTGACTTCAGAAGATATTATTTTCCTCGGAAATAGCATAACTCAATATTGTGAATGGGCAGAATTATTTCAGAATCCTAGTATAAAAAACAGAGGAATTGCGGGTGATGGGGTAGACGGAGTCCTGCAAAGAATAGCACCAATTTTAAAGGCAAAGCCAAAGGCCATTTACTTGATGATTGGTGTGAATGATCTTTTTTTCCACAAAGAGGGATACATATTAGAACGATATGAGAAACTACTACAACAGTGTGCTTCCGAGTCCCCGAACACTAAAGTTTTTGTCCAGTCCATACTTCCTGTGAATGGTGATATTAAGACGATTACCATTTCAAATGAATCTATTGTTTCACTAAATAAGAAAATAAAAAAACTTAGTCATCAATTTGGTCTGGATTTTATTGATTTACATTCTGAGTTTATAAACAATGAAGGTAAACTAAAGCAAGAGTTTTCCGTAGATGGTATACATGTTAACGGAGCGGCTTACGAGCTTTGGAAGGAGCTTTTGAAGGGGCATTTGTAAAAAGAAATTAAGAAGTTCGCGTCTAACTAAGTAAAATAGAATACAGTACAAATTAATGATTTTCAACAGTCTCCCATTTTTTGTCTTTATCGGTATATTTCTACCGCTTTATTTTCTTTTAAAAGGAAAAGCGAGACTATTGTTATGCTTGGTGGGGTCTTACGTCTTTTATGGCTGGTGGGACTGGCGTTTCCTGAGTTTAATTGCCTTTTCTACACTGATAGACTACGCGGTTGGCTTGAAACTAGAGCACACAGAAGAACAAGCTAAACGCTATAGATTGTTGCTTGCCAGTATGATCGTCAACCTCGGTTTCTTAGCGTTTTTCAAATACTGCAACTTTTTCATAGACTCCTTTGCTGGACTCTTGCAATCCATTGGGATGCACGCCAACATTCATTCCCTTAAGATTATACTTCCGGTTGGAATTTCCTTTTATACTTTTCAGTCGATGAGTTATACCATTGATGTGTACAAAAGAAAAATAGCGGTGGAAAAAGACTTTATTCGTTTTGCTACTTTTATTTCTTTCTTTCCCCAGTTGGTAGCAGGGCCGATTGTACGTGCCTCTGACTTTCTGCCTCAATTCCAGAAGGATAGAAAATTTGAATGGGATCGAATTATAGCAGGGACCAGCCAAATTCTTTGGGGCTTTTTCAAGAAGGTAGCTGTAGCTGATTCATTGGCTCCATTTGTCGATCAATGTTTTGAGGCACCGGGTGGTTTTTCGTCTATCCATTTAATAATCGGTGTGGTTTTTTATTCCTTCCAAATCTATTGTGATTTCTCTGGTTATTCTGACATTGCAATTGGTCTGGCGAGGGTACTCGGTTTTGATTTTCCACAGAATTTTAGGACACCCTATTTCTCTAAGAACTTTAGTGAATTTTGGAAACGTTGGCATATTTCACTGTCTAGTTGGTTGCAGGATTATCTGTACATTCCCTTAGGTGGAAATCGTTCTGGGAGTTTTGGTTCCTGGTTTTTTACGATGCTCTCTTTAGTGGTATCTGTCTTTATAACCGGTTGGTGGTGGTTGATTGGATTATATGCTGCGGTCTCTATTGCTACTTATTTTTGGTTGCAGAAATCAGCTAAGAATAAGACGACAATGTTTACCTATATGAACCTCATCATCACCATGTTGCTGGGTGGTTTGTGGCACGGAGCGAGTTGGGCTTTTGTGGTTTGGGGATTGTTGCATGGATTTTATTTGGTGGTACAACGATTGCTTGGCCCGATTTGGAATAAGCTTTTAGACGCTGTTCGTGTTCCTAATTTCATACAAAATGGAATTGCGATAGGGATGGTTTACTTTGCCACCTGCTTTGCCTGGATCTATTTTCGTGCGCCTGATTTTGACATCGCCAATCAGGTGATTGTCAGAATTGCCTCTTTGGAAGGTTTCAACTTTGGAAGTATTGTAAATAAATTTTGGGTTTTAAAGGGTGTAATTATAATTGGAATCCTAGTCGCTGTAGAATTCGTAGATCTGTATAAACCCTTATACAAGGAGGCTTTGGATAAGCCGGTTTTTCGGGTAGTTTCCTTTGCTTGTGTCTTGTGGCTGATCGCTTTCTTTGGGAGCTTTGGAGCGAATTCTTTTATTTACTTTCAATTTTGAGATTATACCTTTTACAACTTTTATCAAACTATAATTGTATTGAAAAAATCACTTTGGATATTCGCCACGATTGCTCTTTTCTTCGCTGGAGACAGAGCTGCGGGATTATTGTTGAAAAAAGCAATTGACTCTAGTCAGTTTCGTTATTCTCGAATGTATGCTGGCGAGGCACAAAGCGACATCTTACTGGTTGGGAATTCCAGAGGTTTGATTTTTTACCAGCCATATATTGAAGAAATAACTGGAAAGAAAACCTTTAACCTCAGCTATAATGGAATGCCAATTGATCTGGCTGGGGAGTTGGTGAAAGATTACTTGGAAGAATACAAAGCCCCAAAGAAATTGATTCTGGATGTCACCATGTGTGATCGCTTTGATACAGTAATGATTAGTGGATTTAACTTGTACACCCCTTATTCTGAAAACATCACTAACCTCATTCTTAAAAATGACGATAACAGTTTTTACGGTGGTAAGCTGAGTCATTTGTATAGATACAATTCAGAAATCTTTCAGCGCTCTTTGTTCTACTTAAACAAGTCGGACGAGGACTGGTTATTAGATCGGGAGATTAATGATTTTATGGTGGCTAATGTTCAACAGGAAGAAGCATATCAAATAGGCTACGAAGCTAAAATGATCGAATACCTAACAACGACTGTACAATTGGCCAAATCAAAAGGAGTGGAAGTGCATTTGGTCATCAATCCTTATTACCCGGAGTTTGGGAAGCAGGTGGAGAATTTGAAAGACTTAAAGCGGGATGTAGAAATGGCTACAGGGTTGACCGTCCGGGATTATTCCTTAGCAGTTAAAGAGCAGAAAGGGTTTGCGGATTATCAGCATTTGAATAAATATGGTGCTAGGCAATATCTGGACTTATTGAAAAGAGATGGAGTTTTGGAGTGATTTAGATTTTTCCGCTCAAAAACCACTCTCCTAATAGCATCAGTCTAACTTCTTTCGAAGTACTCATGAGCTATTGGAACTTTAATTTGTTAAGATATAGTAATCGTGTCTATTTAATTTATCATCGGTGCTCCACCATTGTACAACCTCTATTTTTGGGATCGCTTCCCCGCTCTTCCTTAGATTTTCTTTAAGATATAACAACACTTCTTCGTTCGTAATTAAAATCGTTTCTTTCTTGGACAAATAGTGCGCTAATGCCTCCTCTTTAGTCATAGTTTTATAATTTTTAAAATATTGTTGCAGGTAAAAGGCGATACTTACTTTTGTTTGCTTATTGCCCAATGAAACTAAGCCAACAGTAACAGTTGTAGGTTTCTTTCCTTCCCTAGTTGACATTTTATTTGCCGTTATTGCAATTTCATTTAAGGACTTCATTGGACTTCGTTCTACAATCGGCGCAAGGCAACAGATGGTTAAAAACAAAAGGAGTCCACCTGCAATTGCTATACTGTAAGAAAATGCGCTCCGTCGTTTCTTAAATAAGGTAAAAAATTGAATACATAAGATTCCAATAATAAAAATAGAATAGCAAAAGTAAGGAAGGACTACATTATTATCAAAGAAAGAGTACACGGCAAAAGGAGCTCCGATTGCGATGACAGTCATCAGCAGCCAACTAAAAAGCCAAGAAATTATAATTGACTTTGAAATTTTATTGTTAGTCGATTCTATAAAAGAAATAATTTCTCGACCAATTAATAATGCAATGGCAGGGTGAGCGGCTAAAGCATAGGAGGGAAGTTTGGAACTCATCAATTCAAAAAAGAGCCAACCAAAAAGCAACCAACCACTTAGTAATAAATAGTGATCTTCTTTTTTTCGAAAGTATCGAAACTGCTTGCCCAACGCAGAAAAGAAAAAAGTCAGCCAAGGAATGAAAGCAATTAACAAAACAACAAAATGATAACCAGGTAGACCACTTTGTCCCAATACGGAACCACCAACTCTTTTAACCACATACCAATCATATAAAAAGTTAACCAGCTCTCCATTGTCTTGCTGCCAGGATGCATATAACCAAAAGCCTGTAGGAAGTAGTGACAATAAACCATAGAACCAAGGATGTGTTCCAATGAGAATTTTACGTTTTGGATGAAAGCAAGCCAAGAACAACCAAAGACCTCCACACAGAATAATGATCAAAGGTCCTTTTGTAAGAACGCCTAAAGAGATGCTAAGCCAAAAAAACAGATTCCATTTCCAGCTAGGGGTTTTTAGAAAGTTAAATAAGGCTAGTACTGCGGAAGTTTGAAATAACAGAAGTGTCGCATCAGTTAATGCCACTTTTCCGGTAAGCGGAACGATTAAGGAAGTCGCTAAAACAATGCTCGCCCATCTGGCAACTCGCTTTCTAAAAACCAATGCACCCCATTTGAATAGTATCAAACAAGTCATCAAAACGGCAAGTGCAGAACTCAATCTAGTGGCCCATTCATTAACACCAAAAGCTTTATAAGATAGGGCAATATTCCAGAAATGTAGCGGCGTCTTTCGATGAATTCGTGACCAAAGGAATTCCGGTTGTATCCAGTTTCCGCTTTCTAACATGGTGTAAGCAAATCCCGCATAGGCAGCTTCATCTTCATCCCATAAAGAAATTTTCCCATTGAACAGGAATAGATTCAATATCAACAAAGCAAAGAAGAAAGTGAGCCATTTTTCGGATTTGGACATTTGACAAAAGTATGTCTTTTTTAGCAAATTGAATTTGACAAAAGTGGGAATTATGTTTTGAGTTCATGCTATAGTCTATCTTATTGTGTTGAACAAATTGCAATTCTGATACTTAATTTACTAAAATGAGATAGAAGTCTTTATGGATTGGCTATATTTGTTATAACATAATCAGTCATTTTCTGAATTAGTTAATTAGCCACTCAAGTAAATAACAGATCGCTCGCTAAAGCGAAAATTCACTTATCATTGTAGCTTTCGATCTCAATGCTTAAACTAATATTTCTTGAATATTGTAAGTTACACACAGGACTCCTTTTCCCTTGTTTTGACTAAAGCCATTTTAGTTATAGCCTGCTTTTTGTCATCCTTTTCTACTTCAGGTCAAGAAAACAGCATACTTGCTCATAAAGAACTATTGTCTGTAGAGGAAGGGTTGGCTTCCCGAACAATTTTAGAATTTTATGAAGATAGTGATGGCTTTTTATGGTTTGGAACCACATTAGGACTGAGTCGCTACGATGGTACAAGTTTTCAGACCTATGACGAAGGAATGGTGTCTGCTATTTTTGAAGATAAGAACAAACAGTTGTGGTTAATTTCACGAAATGTTAAAAATGGAGCCGAGGATTGTATGAGAATTGCTTCTCCATTATTAAGGCGCTTAAATATAGCAACCAAAAGTGTTGTAGAATTAAATGACAACTCAGAGGAATTTCCTTTTTTATTAAAGGACATTACAGATATAAATCAAGACGGTAAATATAACTTATGGTTTACCACCGCCTTAGGGAAAGTTTTTAAATACAATGGAGATACTTATGAGCTGATCTATGATAATAATGGAATTGCAAAGGTTGGAGGAGCATATAGCTTTACCGCAGATGAAATTATATTCTTTGAAAATCGCCATCTGGTAACTTTTAATTTTAAAACCCGAGAAAAAAAGAGTACCCCATTTGAAGAGGGCATAGAAGAAGTTTTTGTTGACAATCATGGCAGAGCTTGGTTCCTTACAGCACGAAATTTTGAGTTGGGGGCTTCCGGGCATCAATCTAGTTATTATGATAAAGATAAGATTTACTATAAAGACCAAGGTAAGCCCTTAATTAAATATCATTTTCAAGATGATGAGCCAAACAGCAACAAGCCTTACCAATCCTTGTGGTTTGATCACGTTTCTAAGGATGGAAAAATATGGAGAATGAGGGGAAATAAAGTGGAATCATTTGATCGAAATGGGAAGTTTATGGAGAGCTTTGTATTCTCTGATGGTTTAAGAAAAAAGGATTACATCAGTGTTCGCTTTTTAAAAAACACAACTGGAAATATTTTTTGGACGAATGAGATTAATGGTCTTCACAAATTCACCTTGCGAAAAAACTTTATTAAGAATATTTTAAATGGAGCCATTGGGAAAACAGTCAGTACACGAGGTCTATTAAAAATTGATGAAGAACATTTGTTAGTAAGTAATTATTTCCATGGCCTTATTAAGTATAATTTAAACAACGCTAGCATTGAAAGAATTTCGAACCCCAAATATCCGAAATATAAAAATTTAACCTATGGAACAGCAATAGACGAATATGGCCGTATATGGCTCGGTACGGGAGGAAACCATATTCAAGAGTATAGTCCATCCCTGAATAAGTGTGAAGTGATTTATGGGGCAGATACCTCTTACAATTTAAATGTTCAATTTCAGATTCCTTTTTGGGACTCCCTTGAAAATAGGCTTTGGATTGGCAGTATAAGAACTGGACTTTATTACTTAGATGAAAATAGTGAAAGCTGTCAAATTTTTGATAAATATAATGGCTTTGATGAATTAAAAAATGCAAGAGTTAATTGTTTTTTACAAAAGGGAAAAGAAATTTGGATTGGAACCAGTAATGGAATTTTCGTCTTTGATTTTGACAATGGTGTTCGGAAACAATTTAAAGAGTTGCTTTCAAAAAATATTATTGGAATCGCGGAAGATGAACAAGGTCTAATTTGGCTGGGCACCTCAGATGGACTATTAAAATGGAACCCAATTACAGATAAGCAAAAGTTATATTCAAAAAAGAATCAATTTTCTGACAACTACATCTATTCTGTCCACATTGACGAATTCGGGTACCTTTGGCTGCCATCGAACGTAGGACTTATGCGTTTCAATCCTGAAACAGAACATGTAAATGTATTGTTGAAATCTGACGGGCTCACAGAAGTCGAATTTAATTTTAGTTCTAAGCTCGTTGACAAAGACGGACTTCTCTATTTAGGAACCATTAATGGAATAAATATTATTAATCCAAGAGATTTTATTAATGAAGAAAAGGAAAAGTTTAAAGTAATGGTCACTGATTACAAAGTTGCCATGAAAGAGGGGGAGATGGTTAGTCAGTTTGGGGATTTCTATAAGACTAAGGAAATGCAATTCCTTCCCGACTACAAAAGTATACAAGTAGACTTTGCATTACAAGATTATTCCATTACAGGAGAACAAAAGTATGCTTATAAGATAGGAGGGCATTATGAATCGTGGATCTATATCGATGAAAATTATATTAGAATCAATAAATTGCCTTTCGGGAAATTTGACTTGATAATTAAAGGCGTTGGAGGAAAAGGTGTTTGGTCGGATCCCATCCATATTCCATTGAACGTTCTCAAACCATTCTACCTAAAGACACCATTTATCTTGTCCTGTGTAGGATTGTTGTTACTGTCTATTTATTATTTTGTCAGAATGCGTTTGACAGTGCTCAAAAAAAGACAATTAAAACTGGAGGGATTAGTAAAAGAACGAACAGAGGAGTTGTCTGAAAAGAACAAAGAACTAGAAGAAGCCAACCAGTTTAAAGACAAGGTTTATTCGATTATCGCTCACGATTTGCGAGGTCCCGCTTTTGGATTACAAGGAGTTGGCCTAAAGTTAAACTATCTAATAAAAACAAAACAATTCGGAGAGTTGCAAAATTTTGGAGGAACAGTAGAAGAGTCAATAGCCAACTTGAACGCTCTGTTGGACAACTTGCTAAAGTGGGCCAATCAAAATATGAAATCCATTAATATTAACAAGGAACCACTTGAGCTAAATGACCTTATTAATCATTCTTTGGCTGAGCAAAAAACGAATTGGTCCAGTAAGAATCTTATAATAGAAAATAAAGTTTGTAATTCTGCCAGTCTTTTCGCAGATAAGCAAACGATGTTGACTATCTTGAGAAATCTGATTGCAAATGCTATTAAATTCACCCCTGAAAAAGGTCAAATAACCATCAGTAGTGAAATCAAGGAAGACAAAACAATTGTTAGTGTAAAAGACAATGGAATTGGTATTAGTGAAGAGAGATTGGCACACATCTTTGATATGAAAAGGAATCTCAGTACTCTTGGAACCAACGGCGAGAAAGGAACAGGTCTTGGTTTGGGCGTCTGTAAAGAGCTTGCCCTTCTTAATTCCGCTGAACTGAAAGTCAAGTCCAGTGAAGGAAAGGGAACTACCTTTTATATAGTACTTCCTACACATTCTCAGGCGATACTTGCATAAAGTGGATGTTTTTCGGTATTAATCATTTTCCTATGTTACGAACCAACTATTTTTGACGTCCTAATTGTACATTTGTAAAAATTCTCAAATGAGTAACCCGTATAAAAATACAACAACGTGAATATTCTAATTGTGGAGGACGATGCAAACGCTATGCTCACTCTAAAAAGCACTCTTTTTGATCTTGGCTATACTGACTTTGCAGAAGCAGATGATGCAGCCTCCACTTTAAGTGCTATAAAGGAAAACAAACCTGATTTGATCTTAATGGATATTGCTCTAAAAGGAAAAAGGAGCGGGATTGACGTCGCCATTGAAATTAAACCCTTAGAAATTCCAATAATTTTCATCACTGGATTTGACGATAAGGCTACGCACGAAAAAGCTAAAATGACGGGGCCAAGTGCCTATCTCGTTAAGCCTTTTAGCCCACTCACCCTAGAGACTGCTATCGATAATGTTTTCAGAAATAGTGAAAGAGACGGTCAAAAGGAAGAATCAGCAGCCGAAGAAAATGGGGTGATAATGAAAGAATGTGTGTTCATTAAAAACGGAACGGTTCTCCAAAAAATAAGATTTTCGGATATTCTATGGGTTCAGTCCGAAGGAAATTATAGCATCATCAATACTGGACAGCGAAAATTTGCCTTGCATACCTCTCTGACAAAGGTCATCAAGAAATTGCCGGAAGATATTTTTCTACGTATTCATAAAAGCTACATAGTCCAAACGGCCAAAATTGATCGGGTAGATACTAATAATAAAGAATTGTTTATTGAAAACTATAATATACCAGTCGGACGGACTTACTTGAAAACTTTGCTGGCTATGTTTAATAAGATATAATAAAGGTGTAGTAGCTTAATTTTGTTAATCAAAGGAACTACTATTCATCCCTCCTGTTTTTAAATTTTCAGAATCTTTTCTAATATTGAATGCTCTTTTGTGTTTACTTTCAAATAGTAGAGGCCAGATGGTAAAATAGAAACATCGACTTTTTGACCAAAGGAACTATCGACTTCTTTTACTTGGTTTCCATAAACATCAATTATTTGAATAGTTTCAAAATCGAGCGCTTTGATAAATAATTCATTGGTGCAGGGATTCGGATAAATTGATAAAGATGGAGTGAGTTTAGGTTCGATATCAGTGAGCTCGGCCAAGCTATAGACTCTTGCTTTTCCAAGGTTTCCTACATTGCCATCAAAACCAGGAATCCCTACGATGAAGCGCTCACCATCAGCAGAAATATCAGTATCTCGCCCTAAAAAATCAAGCGCATCATCCCCTTCAATACTCATTCCCAATTGAATCCATTCCGTTCCGTTCCAATCGAATATTTTTACTTGGCCCGTATTCTCTGCAACTTGATCATTTAAAGACGCACTAACAACCAGACGATTTCCGACTTCCGATAGAGACACCGAAAAGCCAAAGTGGGTGCCTAGTTCTTCTCCGTTTAAATCCGTCCCAAGTTGTTGCCATGCTCCATTGGTCCATTCTAGAACTTTTACCTGTCCTAGAAATTCTGCATTCCCGTCATTGTTAATAGCACCGATAGCAATGCGACTTCCATCTGCGGCAAGAGACAAAGAACCACCAAACAAGTCAGACGAGGCATCACCATTAATATCATTTCCCATTTGAGTCCATGAACCATTCAACCATTCAAAAACTCTAACATGTCCGGATTCTATTGATTGGCCATCACTAAGAGCGGCACCAATAGCAATACGACTTCCGTCTGAAGATATGTCAACGGAACCTCCTGAATAGTCATTTGGACCATCACCATCGATATCTTCTCCGATTTGAACCCACTGCCCATTCATGAAAGCATGCACCCTTGTATGTCCAGAATACGCTCCATTTACATCATTCCCAGTAGCTCCAGTGATTAAATATGTACCATCAGAGGATAGTGCTACATCAGATCCAAAATTATCTAGAAATGCCTCCCCTAAAATATCACCTCCTTTCTGAATCCAGGAACCGGCAATCCACTCATAAATTTTAACCTTACCAGGTACTTGTGCATTGCTATTGGCAGTTCCTCCTATTGCAATGATATTTCCATCAGAGGACATGGAAAGAGCTCTCCCCAAAAAATCATATTCTTCTATTCCGTAAATAGTACTTCCCATTTGAACCCAGTCGTCGTTTGCCCATTCAAATATTTTTACAGAGCCGATCAATTCAAAATCAGCATTGAATTCAAGTTGAGCGCCTATCGCAATCCTATTGCCATCATCTGAAATGGTTACGGAATTTCCAAAACTATTATTTTGAGTATCGGAGAGAAGGTCAGCACCAATTTGAACTTGAGCAAAAGAGGAATTAAGAGGAGCTGTAATGACTAAGAATAGAAAAAGGAATAGTAAATTTTTCATTTTGAGGGTGTTTTAATTTCAGTCTTTATAAAATAATAGTTGAGTAGTATCTTAAAATTAAATGCCAATATAACTTAAAAAGAAATATTTCACAATTTAGAATGGGGCATTTGACAAATGCGTTTCTTCTTTTCTTAAGTCTGGGAATAACACTCTGAGAAGTGTAAAAGTCGAGAAATCCTATATTGAAACTTAAAGGAACATGGATGTATGATTTTGAGAATCACTCCAGCCTTAGAAAGCGACATTATAAGATTAATAATCATATTTCCAATGAAATTTTCCTCCAAAACCTACCAAAAGACTTATCTTTCCGTAAACATCAAAACTACATCTAATGAACCTCAAACTCAGCCTGTTTCTCCTATTCCTTCCTCTTTTCTGCCTATCTCAAGTCAACTACACTGCTAACGATCAAATTACTCCCTACGATGGTCACTATCGCGCTGGTGTCAACCCCGGTTACCACGGTTCCAATTGGAGCAGTCAAACCTTAGCAGACATCGCAGCGGGAAACCCCGCAGCTGACACAAAAGGAGTGGGGGTAACAGCAATTCGCGGCTCCTTACCAGAAGGACTGGCAGAACAATACGGCTACTTCATCTGGACACCAATCTATGATTACTACGCTTCTATTGGTATGAAAGATAACACCGTATTTGTTGGATTCGCCTCTGATGAACATAAAGATCCAGTAGAGTATTGCCCTGGAATAGAGACAGATATGTTCGCTAACCTCTATGAACCCATTTGGGACAATGGAGAAAACGGCACCCCCATAAATGACAATAATTATTACGCCGCTTATTTGTACAAAGTCATCAATGCAATAGGTCATGAAGTTCGATTTTGGGAAATCTGGAACGAACCAGGTTTCGACTTCTCGGGCGCCCGTGGATGGTTGCAGCCTGGACAACCTGGCAACTGGTGGGAGAACAATCCGGATCCTTGTGATTATAAATTACGAGCTCCCGTTTTTCATTTCATTAGAACAATGCGGATATCCTATGAAATTATTAAAACCATTTCTCCAGAAGATTATGTGGTGTTTTCGGGCGTTGGATACGACAGTTTCCTTGACGTAGTTTTACGAAATACAGATAACCCGATCGATGGCTCTGCTACTTCAGAATATCCATTAGGTGGGGGCGCTTATTTTGACGTGCTTGGGTTCCATGGTTACCCTCATTTTGACGGTAGTATCCGATACTGGTCAAATGATTTAGGAGATTTTGTATATACTCGTCACTCAGATGCGGCTATAGATGGAATGTTGGAAAAACAAGCCAACCGTCAGACCATCCTAGACGCTTATGGATACGATGGAGTTACCTTTCCAGAAAAAATGTGGACGGTAACGGAAGTGAATGTTCCTCGTCAAGGATTCAACGGACAGACTTTTGGATCATCAACAGTTCAAGTAAATTATATCACTAAGCTAGTTGTAGAATCCATCAAAAATAACATTGTACAAACGCATGTCTGGGATCTAGGGGAGGCGGAGTATGAAGCAGATGCAATAAACGAATTTGACTTAATGGGGCTCTATGAAAAATTAGATGATGAAGAGCCTTTTACACAAAAGATAACAGACGAAGGGATTGCCTATAAAACTGCTTCTGATTTTCTATTTGGTTGCACCTATGATGTAAATAAGACCGCTTCAATGAATCTACCCCAAAATATAAGAGGTGGTGCTTTCCAAAAAGAAAACGGTGACTATGTTTATGTTTTATGGGCTATTACTCAGACCGATTTATCCGAAAACGCAAACGCTACATTTGCTTTTCCTTCCTCTTTTGGTATTAGTAACTTAAAAAAGCAAAACTGGGATTACTCTCAATCAAATAATGAATCAACTATAAACGCGCAGAATGTTGTGCTGACGGGGACACCAATATTCCTCAGTCCTAACATTAATAATACATTAGGAAAGTTAACCTTGACCTGCCCCGATTATGAATTTGAAGTTGGAGGAACTCAACAAGAAGGCGGTGCTTACGTGACTTGGGAAGAACCATCCGCAAACACAACTTGTCCTAGTGGTGGTGCAACTGTTACACTAATTTCGGACATCCCAAATGGTGGATTTTTTCCTTTCGGAATGACGGTTGTTCATTATGAGGCAACAGATGCTTGTGGAAATAAAACCCAGTGTGCAATGGCAATAAAAGTAGCAAGTACAGGGGGAGGATTAGGAGATTGTCATCTTTATCGTTTTGGGTTTAACTACAGAGGACAATTCAGGGGGAACAAATATCTGGTCTCCTTAATAGACACCACCTGGGCCGCTGCAAAAGAAATTTGCGAATCTCATGGCGGGCATCTGGCAACTATTAGCGACTTTGAAGAAAATGAGTTTATCAAAAACGCAATTTCTGATGTTGCCTATATTGGATTGACAGATTATGAGACGGAAGGACAATTGAGATGGGAAGATGGCAGCTCTGTAAGCTTTACGAGTTTTGATAATTGTAGCTGGTGCCAAGATAATTCTAGCTCCTTAGATTACGTAGAGTTTCACCCCTGGAATGGAGAATGGAGTTTTAATGACGGCCAAGCCGAAATGTTCTTTGTAATGGAACTTCCATGTAGTGAGCAAAATGGATGTACAGACAATGATAATGATGGATTGTGTGCTGCTGAGGATTGTAATGACAATAATCCAAACCTTCCTACGAGCCCTGGAACTTCCTGTAACGATGGAAATGCAAACACCGATAATGATGTAATCCAATCAGACGGTTGCACCTGTGAAGGTGAAGAAACCAATAGCCCGTGCAGTATCACTTATACAATTAACGGAAACGCCATTACCGTAAATGGTGCAAATGCCGCTCACGTTAAAATTCGTGTTTTCACTGACACTTGGCAACCTGTTTTTGAATGCTTCGATGATTGCAATAACCCACAAATTATCAATGGTTTGGCCGAAGGAGGTTATAAACTTGATGTCTTGCTTATGAATAGTTCCTGGCAAAGTATATGTCAATTTAACGAAGACTTTAGCATCAGTGGGGGAGGAGGATGTCCAGACAATGATAATGATGGAACTTGCGCTGTAGATGACTGCGACGATAATAACTCCGCAATTCCCACAACTCCAGGCTCTTCCTGTAACGACAACAATGCAAATACTTCCAACGATATCATTCTTTCCGATGGCTGTACCTGTCAAGGAGAAGTGCTTGGTGGTTCAGATTGTGATGCGGTTCAAATACTATCCTCTTCTGGAAGTATAAACATCAGCGGAGTTAATAGTCCTATTGCCATTATTCAGGTTTTTAATCCGAATTGGTCAATCGCATTTAGTTGTTCAAATAATTGTGATCCAACAAGCATAGTCAACAATTTAGCAGCAGGAACTTATTATGTGAAAGTCAAATTGTTTAATGCCAATTGGCAATCCATTTGCGATGTTAATGAATACATAGCCGTTTCAAACAGTCCGTGTACTGATGCTGATAATGATGGTGTCTGTGCTAACGTAGATTGTAACGATGCTAACCCGAATCTACCTACAACCGTAGGTAGCCCCTGCAATGATAACAATAATAATACAACCAATGATGTAATTCAATCGGATGGTTGTACCTGTGCAGGTGAAACACAAAATGCTGGTCCATGTGGCCTGGCTTATACTGTTTCTGGAAATAGCATTTCTTTCACTTTTGATAGTAGTCCACATTACAAAGTCCGGGTGTTCGATCCAAGTTGGCAAGTTGTTTTTTCTTGTTTAGATGATTGTGATAGCCCTCAGACAATCAATAATTTAGCCCCAGGCACTTATCGCTTTGATGTATTGCTTTTTGATTCTAATTGGTCCACCGATTGTAACACACAAGAGACCTTTGTCATTGAGTCAAATGCTGGAATTAATCAGTCTGTTCAGTTCGAAGATCAGGGTGGTACTGTCCAACTTTACCCTAATCCATCGGAGGGGATTATTTATGTACTTAGTGAGCGTGGGTTAGGCCAGTCTGCAGTGTTTGAAGTTTATAATGCAATTGGAATAAAAGTGAAGGAAAAGTTTGTAGAAGAATTGTTTTTAAATCCTTTGAAATTAGATGTTAGTGGAAATCAGGATGGTATTTATACGTTGATAATAAAATTAGAAGACGGACGAAGAATAGCAAGACGGTTTATCTTGGTAAAAGATTAAAGCCTGTTATATTAATGAATCCAGTCTTGTGTCTTTTAACAAGAGTTGGAAAAACCTAGAGGTAATTTTTTTCGTACCACTCTGCGAATCACCCTCACAAAGTTACAGGAAACACAGAGCGAACGTAATTTTTCGTACGTTCGCTCTGTGTGATTAAAAATCATTAGGTGAAAATTACATGTTAGCTCAGCGGCCTTTGCGTCTTCAATCTATGAAACTGCCTCTGCCAGCTTTAGTGTTTAAGGTTCACTTTAAAAGAGCCGTCTATTTTCGCACAACTTTTTCATCTACTTTACAACCACATGTAACTTTTGCTAAATAGACTCCTAAAAACAAACTCAAAAGTTGACCAATTTCAATCCAATTCGCTTAGTTTTGAAGTATCATACTAAAACTGTAAAAATGATTGATCGGCGAAAAGTTATTATTTGTTTGTTTCTATTTTCTATTCCATTTATTTGCAATTATCTTCCGATAAAAGCGGAAGGTTTTCATACCAAAGAAGAAATAGCTCAATTTCAATCTTTGGATGCGCAGATACTTACCGGAGACAGTTTATTTCTAACTTCTGCTTCCTGCAAACAATGCCACGGCTTCGATACAGCAATGATTGCAAGTGTCACGCCGGGTGGAGAAGATGTCAACCTATTCGACGATTGGAAGGTGAGTATGATGGCCAATTCTGCAAAAGATCCATTTTGGCGTGCTAAAGTAAGTCATGAAGTATTGGTCAATTCCACTCATCAAAACGAAATTGAAAATAAGTGCACGTCCTGCCACGCGCCATTAGGTCATTATAACGCATTGCTGAATCAAGAACCACATTACACCATTGCCAATATGCTGAGCGACACCCTTGGACTTGATGGCGTTTCTTGTCTTGCCTGCCATCAACAAACTGATTTTGAATTGGGATTCACTCATTCAGGAACCTTGCATTTCGATTCTGTTAAGAATGCCTATGGTCCCTTTGAAAGTCCTTTAGAAAGTCCGATGTTAAGTGCTACTCAATTTCGGCCAGTTTACTCCGAACACATCAGAGATGCTGGGGTTTGCGCAGGATGCCATACTTTAATTACGGAAACTTCCGATTTAAATGGAGAACCAACAGGAACTACTTTCGTAGAGCAAGCTACTTATCACGAATGGCTTAATTCCAGGTTCAATGTAGAAAACATCACCTGTCAGGAATGTCATATGCCTGGATTGAAAGGACAATTCTTTTTAATCGCTGGATTGGAAACAGAACTACGTTCACCATTTTATAAGCATGAGATAGTAGGTGGAAATAGCTTTATGATGGAATTGATGAAAGACAATCGCGTAGCTTTGGAAATTGATGCAACAGAAGAAGAGTTTGATGAAGCTATTGCTGCTACACTGTTTCAATTGAGAAATAAAACGCTGGAGATGGAATTTGAAGTTTTAGAAAGAACTGCAGATACTACTTATTTTCAGCTTGATTTAATAAATGAAGCCGGTCATAAATTTCCTTCAGGCTATCCAGCTCGTCGCGCCTTTGTTTCCTTTGTTGTTGAAAATGTAGACGGAGACACACTGTTTCATTCTGGTAAATTAGATGACACCTTCGAGGTCTTTGGGCAGGATAACCAATTCGAACCACATCATCAAACGATTGTATCTGAAGATCAGGTTCAGATATATGAAATGGTCATGGCAGATGTAAATGGTAATTTCACAACCTTGTTGGATCGTGGTCACCACTTACTAAAAGACAACCGTTTGGTGCCGGAAGGATTTTCCATGAGTCATAGTACATATGACACTACTAAGTTAGAAGGACAGGTATTGGTTGATCCAGATTTCAATATGGCCGACAATGTGGAAGGCAGTGGTTCGGATCGAATTTATTTCAACATTCCAATGAATGGTTATAACGATTTACTCCATGTAAAAGCAACGGTATTATATCAAAGTGCACCCCCCAAATGGATGGCTGAGATGTTTGCGGAAACCACACCAGAGATTGAAGAATTCAGGACGATGTTTGATGGGGCAGATAAGACTCCGGTATTGATAAAAGAGAAAACGCTGGAGGTTGAATTATTTAAAGTAGGGATATCAGAGCAATTAGCACAAAGCGAATTTGTGAAACTTCATCGAATTTCTAACAAAGAGATTTCGATTGATGCAGAGGAGGCGCATGAGTTTATTATTTATGATACAAATGGTCGATTGATTTCAAAAGGAAATCGTTTTGCAGGAGATTATGTGTTGGAATTACCAAATAGTGTTGGAATGTATTTTATTAGATTTTTGAATAAAAATGGAGGTGTTCAAATGGAGAAGGTGTTGCGTTTTTAGGTGCATGACCTAAAAAACAAACATCTATGCTCTCAGTTGGAGAGACAATTCTTTTCATGTTGAATCTACGGTTGTCTAGACCCCTCATCCTTGAAAAGAGGTAACTTTTGTTAGTGTAAAGTTTCAAAGCATTATCTTTTCCACATTTAAGGTCGATCCTCCACACCAACCGAAATCAAATTAGCAAACAAGCGAAACGCCCCCGGCACGCCTACCGGCAATTGCCTAAAAAACGAATACCCCGTATGAATAAAATGTCCTTCTCCATATTTCGTATATAACAGACCACTTACCTTTGGCGATTCATTCGGATCATGGCAACTCAAAATCGTTTCATAACGCTCATCCCATTCAGAAGGAAAGTACAACCCACGTTCTTGTACCCAATTCTCAAAATCTTTGGAGGTTATCTTATTTGGATGGTTAAGCAAACGATGATCAGGGTTCAATATCGTGATTTCTGCATTTTCTTTAGTTACTCGGTCTTTTGATAAAGTAATGGGGTAGGGGCCAGGCTCTTCTACTAACAAACGGTGATTGGTATTGTATTGAACAATGGCGGTTCCACCTGCTTTTACGTAATCAAAAATCGCTTCTTGCCTAAATGGAATATCTTCGATAACATTGTATGCACGAATACCTAGAATAAGTGCATCGTAGTTCTGTAATTTTGTTGTTGTAAGCTCATTACTGGTCAATACATCTACCTTGTATCCAATTTGTCGAAGTTGATCTGGAACAACATCTCCCGCCCCCATTAGGTAAGCAATGTTTTTTCCTCGGGTACTAACATCTATTCGAACTGTTTTCGCAGAAGCTGGTAGGAAAACCATTTGTCTCGGAATGTGCTGATACCGAATGTCGTGAAGTGTTTTGTCATATCGAATACTGTCCAGTAAAATATAAGGCTTCAAGCTAGCCTCTTGTTGCTCGATTGGTGGGCTGAGTTCAAACTCAAAAGACTGTGACATTCCTTTTTTAGCCAACTGGAAATCAATAGAAGCTGGGGTGCATTTCCAATCCTTTGCAGGGGCAGGGAATAAGGTCCCACTTGCGTTATCTTTTCCAGCCTTGACTGCTATTCTAATCTTTTGAGGATTATCATTTGGAAAAATATAAACTGCTTCTTCTGATTCTAATGATACAGGAGGTATAACCCTCAATGGTTCATAAACCTGACCAACTACAGGATCGGTGAATTGATGCGTAATAGGGAATTGATATTCGAAAACGGTCTCCTGGATTTCCAACAAAACATTTACGGATAATTGTGAAGGTGTTTCAGGCAGTCCACGGAGTTTACTTTCATTCACTTTGTACATGCCAAGTGTCGCCGTTTTGTTTAACCAATATGGGTTGTCTATGGCAGTCTCAGTAGCAATTTCCAATTCTCTATTGATATAAGTGGTTTCGTTGAAAGGTAAAGCCAGGTTGGTTTCCACTTCGAAACTTGGAAAGCTATATCCTTTTAATTTCAGTTTCACTGGGCTTTGATTTACGATTTCTAGTTGTACTGGAAGTCTTTCTCCCGAAACAACAGTGGAAGATTTTGAAGTAACTCTGAGATGCAAGTTAGTACAGGCGAGAATAAGTGACTTTACCTCTTCTGCTTTAGTAAATTTCCAGTAACCATCCTCTAACTCTTGGATTTGATTGTATAGTTGAACTAAGTTTGGCAAGCTATAATAAGGCGATGAAAAATTATACTCAGACGTAATTTTCTCAACAAGAATTTTTATACTTTCAGAACCCTTTATCCTACTCCAAGACGTATTTATCCCTGAAAAAATGTCCTGCTGATCGGGTAGGGGCGATCCTTCTATTTGCTCCAAATATTCCATGTTTTTCCCTAATTTCGGAGTTGTTCCCATTCCTTGACATCTATGTTGGCTCCTGGAATTCGCAGCCATTTGATTATTCGATTTTCCTTTTCCATAATAATGGACACCTACATCGATCCCTGTAAATCCTGTTTTATCAACTTCCTCAAATTTCTCTTGACTTCCATAAAACCAATAACTTTGGTTTAAGAATAGTCGCTTTGGCTGAAAAGCAGATACGCAATCTAATTGTTGTGGATAAAGATTTTTATCATTAGCTAAGTGGAAAGCTTTTTTAGACAAAATGGCAGAAGCGGTGTGATGTCCATGTGTAGTACCCGGAGTTCGATGATCAAACCGATTGATGATAACATCTGGCTGCACTTTCCGAATGATCCAAACAATATCTTCTAGTAATTTTGCCTCATCCCAAATTTCTAAAGTTTCATCTGGGTTTTTAGAATAACCAAAATCATTTGCTCTGGAAAAGTATTGTTGACCACCATCCACAGCACGTGCTTTCAGAAGTTCCTGCGTTCGAATTACACCCAATTGCTCTCGCAACTCAGTTCCAATTCTATTTTGTCCACCATCTCCTCTGGTTAAAGACAAGTACGATGTTTTCGCCTTAAGATGGTTTGATAAATAAGTAATTAGGTTAGTATTTTCGTCATCAGGGTGAGCCGCTACATAAAGAACGGATCCTAAAAAGGACAATCGTTGAATATCTTCATAAATTTCATACGAAGTAGGTGCAGCTCCTTGGCCCGGAGGGTGAGGACAACAAAGTCCTTCATATTGATTTTGAGCAGACATTGAGCTATTTATCAGGCAAAAGAGCACAAAACAAAAAGAACGTATTAAGTTTTTCATAATTGGAAAAAATAGACTAAACAGGGTGGATTTGAAAAATCGTGCTTTGGGGAGTGCAAAATTAGGAATAAGTTTGTTAATTTAAAGCAAGCATTCTAATCGAATGTGAGAACCCCCCATCTACTTATTTAAACAAATAAAGCCCAATAAGTTTTTTACAGAATGTCTGATTTTTATGGACTTAGTTCATATTGTCAGCAATTTTATTTTTATTTGGGCATTCTTTACAAGCCCTAAGCTACCTATTTGTTTCATTCTAAACCGACCAACACCATGAAAAAACTATGCTTATTCGTATGCTTTCTCTTCATCACGGGGTTAAGTATACAAGCTCAATGCCCTCCCAGTACTGAACCGGGCTATCACATTGTTCAACAAGATGAAAATCTTTTCAGAATTTCTATGATGTATGGCATTAGCTTAAACCGCTTATTGGCCTTGAATAATATGCAAGAAACAGATTTGCTTCCAGCTTGCAAAAAAATTAAAATTGGAAACGGGAATGTTCAACCAAATGGACAAAAAGCCACCTTTTCTGCCGGGAATCTCAGCTCTAATAATGGAGATAATTTCTCGCCTGCGCCGCCTGCAAGAACATCGACCTCCTCTGGTCAAAGACAATCAGGAAATCGTCATGTTGTGCAAGCCGGAGAAACAGTCGCTGGTTTAGCCCGATTGTACGGCTACACAGAAGAGCGTTTCCGCGAATTCAACGCAATGGGAACTGATCGACTAACAGCAGGTTCCATCGTTTTATCTCACGATTGTGCTTGTGATCGAGTGATGTATTCTGAAAACGCAACACCAACTGGAAGCGGAACAAATACTACTGGCCCCACTACAATAGCCTATGAACCTCCTCCAACTACCACGACGTATTACGAACCAACTGAGCCTACTCGTATTAAACCGCACGAGCCTATTTCACCAACAACAAAGCCGACTACACAACCTGGAACTTCAACAGGGGCTGGCAATACCTCTCCTGCGGGGTCAGCTCCCTATATGAATTCATCAGAAATGGATATGATCAATGAGATCAATATGATGCGTGCTAATCCACCAGCTTATGCAAAATATATTGATGCTTATGTTGCCGAACAAAAAGCAAACAATGGATGGCCAGTAGATATGGCTGTAGTTGCAGAGCTTAAAGGAGAACTAAGAAAATTAGGCGCTTTGTCTCAATTGAAACCTCAAGAATGTATTTATACTGCAGCTAAAAAACACGGGCAAGATATGATCAAGATGGGACGGACAGACCACATCGGAAGTGATGGAAAATGGCCTTGGGATAGAGTAAGACGCGAATGTCCTGATATGATAGATGGTAATGAAAACCTTGTTGGAGGACCAGATAACATCAGAGAGTCAGTTGTAATATTATTGTTGGATGAAGGAATACCAAATAGAGGACATCGTAAAACCTTATTAAGGTCTGACTGGGAATATGTAGCTTGTTACAAAATAGGAACAGTAGGCTCAATGCCTAATTGCTGGGTACAAAAATTTGGTTTTGGAGGTTCCTCTTCTTCTGATTCTGGAAACGCTGGAGCTACTGGCTCTTCTGGTAATGCCGGTGATGCAGGATCTTATATGACTCCTCTTGAACAAGAGATGGTTTCTGAAATCAACATGATGCGGGCAAATCCTTCTGGTTATATCAGATACATTGATTCCTATGTAGCAAAGCAAAAAGCCAATAATGGTTGGCCCATTGACATGGTAGTGGTCAATGAATTAAAAGCAGAGTTGAGGAAGTTGAGTGCATTATCACAATTACAACCAAAAGAATGCGTATATACGGCAGCTAGAAAACATGGACAAGATCAAATAAGAGTAGGGGAGGCTAATCACAATGGTAGTGATGGAAAAGGACCACGAGAACGTATTTTATATGAATGCTCAGACCTTAGAGAAGGAACAGAAAACCTTGCAGGAGGTATGGCAGATATTCGCGAAACTGTTGTTACATTACTGATAGATGATGGCATTCCATCCCGAGGACATAGAAAGGCTTTATTAAACCCAAATTGGAAGTATGTGGCTTGCTATAACGTTGGTATGGTTGGGACAATGCCGCATTCTTGGATTCAGAAATTTGGATATTAGAAAATATTTAAAAGGTTGACAAAACCACAAATCTAATTAAGAAGGCCACAGATTAAACTTGAATTAACGTTTCTAATCTGTGGCCTTTCTAGTTAATACTTAATTTCCGATTAATGCTTTGGAGCATCCTGCGGAGGCAAACTCGCATGAAATTCACCTGCTATTCGCTTACCATAGCTTTCCAATAATTCGGAGACTCGGTCTCTATCTTTAGAGCGCATGATCATCCCTACATGCCATTCTTTATCTATTTTCCAAACAACCTCTTTATCATCAAAGGAAGCCATATCTGGTTTTTCATATCTACTTAAAGACACGATGATTCCGGCATGGAAATCTTTTGCTTTTGGCAATTTATATTTTTTATTTTTGAACTTTGCATCTTCAATTCGAGCCCACTCTGTCCATAAGTTTATCCCGGAAGAAGCTTCTACCATTTCTGCAATGTTAGCACCGCCTACTCTTGATGCGGTTTCTAAAAAGTAGAACTTACCGTCGCTATGACTTTTGATGAATTCAGAATGAGTGGCACTATAATTCATGCCGAATGCCTTCATCAACTTTTTATTAATAGCCAATAATTGTTTATTGTCTCGACTATCATATCTTACGGTTTGAGAACGGAAAATTCCTCCGCCTTGCGCCACTTCCATTGGTGTATCTAAGTATTGACTTGCTCTTGCAAATACCACCTCTCCATCTACGTTCAAACCATCCACATGATATACATCACCAGGTTCGAATTGTTCCATAAGGTTATGGTGTCGTTGGTCACCAAGGTCTTTAATGGTATTCCAAACCTCTTCTTCTGTATGACACTTTACAATCCCCATAGCCGAAGCTGCAGTCCTAGGTTTGATCAGCCAAGGACCAGGAACGGTTTTACAAAAGTCAGAAATATCTTCGTCGTTAAATAAAGAAGTAAAGGACGGAATTGGAATCTTTGCCTCTTGGGCTTTCATACGCATCGCTAACTTATCTCTAAAATGCCGACAGGTCGTTTCTCCCATCCCAGGAATACGAAAATGCTCTCGAATATGTGCTACGATTTCTACATCAAAATCATCCAGAGCAACTAAAAGATCATACTTCGTTTTTTGCATCTTAAAAGCCAAGCCATTTAGAACATGTTGCATATTCCATTTGCCATCCTCTTCTTCATCGATAAAGAAAGTTTCGTCAATGGAATCCCAAGGCCAGGGTTCACTTTTAAGTTGAGAAGAGGTTAATAAATAAACATTGTTTCCCGCTGATTTGGCAGCTTCAATAAAGGCTTCTCCTTTAAAATAACGGGAGATACAGAGTACATTGAGCGCTTTGTTTTTCATGTAAATATTAAACTTTAGGTTATTGTTAGTTCACCCAACACGAAAGTGGGCATGTTATAATTATCCTCAAATCATGCCTCGCATAAAAGCAATTAAGAGTCGAACGCCATAGGCATTGGCTGATTTCATTTTTGTATAATCAGAATTTCCAAAAGCAACTCCGGCAATATCAAGATGTGCCCAATTAGGGTGGTCAGGAATGAAGTACTCCAAAAATTTTGCAGCACTGATAGCTCCAGCTACTGCCCGTCCACTAAAATTGCGAACATCTGCAACATCAGAACTAATATCGTGATCATAATCGTCCCACATTGGGAAGGGCCAGACGCGCTCATGAGTATCCGTACCAGCTTGTTGAAGGGCATTAGATAACTTTTCATTCGTAGTGAAAAGACCAGCGGCCGTGTATCCCAAAGTACGGACAATACTACCGGTAAGGGTTGCAAAATCAAGAACCGTTTCGGGGTTATAATTTTTTTGAATGTAATTTAGACCATCTGCCAAAATCAATCTACCTTCTGCGTCTGTATCGATTATTTCTATGGTTTTTCCAGAATAAGACTTAATAACATCCCCCGGAAGTATACTGTTGGCATCTACGGCATTTTCAGCAGATGGAATGAGTGCAACTATATGAATATCGAGTTTTAATTTAGCAGCAAGCTCAATGGCTCCTAGAACTGCAGCAGCTCCGCCCATGTCACTTTTCATATAATGCATGTTGCTTGCACCCTTAATGGAAATTCCGCCTGTGTCAAAAGTGATCCCTTTCCCAACGAGCCCTAACTGTGGTCTTTTAGACTTCTTTTTCCCAGTAGGCTTATATTCCATTTTTATTAGTACAGGATCATTGGCAGAACCTTGACCTACCGCTAAAAGTGCGTGCAAACCTTGTTTTTTCAATGCTGCTTTATGAACAATATCTACTTTAAAACCATTAATTTTACCAGATTTTTTTGCGTAATCTGCAATATATTTAGGTGTTTTCACATTAGCAGGACTATTGACCAAATGCATCATAGCCATTTGTGTTTCCGCTGTAAATTGTCCTTCCTGAGCCCATTTTTTGGCAGCGGCATCCGGGTGAATTATTTGAAGGTTGATTTTTTTGAGTTTGCCGTTTGAATTCTTTTTATCCGTTTTTAAATCATCAGGTAAATAGCTAGAGAGGCAAATCCCTAGAGCCGCTTGATAAGCCATTTCACTAGAAAGATGACGCAGGTCAACAGCTAAGGTGGATGGCCAGGATTCAGACTGATTAAACGCGAGGTGACGAAAAGTATCAGAAGATTGATGAGCCTGTTTTTTGGGATCACCTAAGCCCAATAAGTAATACTTATTACCATTGACGTTAGAATAAACTAATAAGGAACTTCGGCACTTTCCCTGAAACTCATTGCCTACACTAACCCCTGTAATGGACTTGATATATTTGTAATCTATATCGTTTTCAAAATAGGGGAGAAGCGTGATTTTAGTTTTTTGATTGGGAGATGTCTTGTGTTGTAATTTCATTGTTGAATTTTATTAAGTATTTCATTTGGTAGCGGAGTGTTTCATTTTACATTATTAAAAATAGTATCATTGGCCAAATAACCAATAGACTGCCCGAGGAAACTCTTTCCCCCAATAGTGCTCACTATGTGTCCCTTCAGGATTTATGGCAACTTGCATTCGAAACTGTTGTTCTTTTAGCTCCTCCCGTTTCAAATGCTTAACTAAACGTAATACATTTGGTAAATGCTCTTTACTTTCCTTGCCCCCGGCATATAAATATAAAGAAGTCGGAAAATAAACATCTGTAAACAATTTTGTTTTTTCGAAAATGCGGGGAGCGATCCAAAGACTGGGAGAAAAAATCATCCATTTAGAGAAAACCTCTGGCCGATGTAGACCAGCATACAAACTAATTAACCCTCCCATCGAACTACCTCCGATTCCAGTATTAGCCCCATCCGTCAGAACTCTAAAGTTCTTATTGACATAAGGTCTAAGTGTCTCTAATAAAAACCGGAGATATAATTTTCCCTCAGATTCTCCGACACGCTTGTTTGAAAAAGGAGCATACTCTTTTAATCGATCTACATTTCCATGATCGATCGCAATTACAATGACTTCGGGCAATCCCATTTCTGACATCCAAGCTAAAGAATCATCAACACCCCAATTTCCATAAGGAGCTTCATCGTCAAAAAGATTTTGGCCATCGTGGAGATATAAAACAGGATAGTGTATATCCGTTTCATAATAATTGTGAGGCAATAAGGCCGCAATTCTCCGCTCTCTACCCAATTGTGGAATCACATAGGCTTCTTCAATAACCTTTATGATTGGTAAAAATGTTTTTTTCATACTTGTATGCTGCATCTTCTTTTCAAGCGACAAATATAGTTATTCGTTTTAAACAAGATGGAAATCTACGCGTTTATATTAGTATCATCTTGAAGTCAAGTTAATTACTTGTACATACAAGTAATTATAGCTATACTTGTACCTAAGTTTGAACCTAAACGAGCGAGGGTGAGTTTGTTATAAAATACTGGTTCCCCAAGTAAGCATAATTGAAGGAAGTTAAAATTTGAATTATGAAAAGAAGAAAATTTATAAAAGGATCTGCCATAGTTGGTCTTTCAGCGGCCACCCCTTTGTTGATGCAAAAAGGTTCTGGAATGTTTTCCAAAAAGACGAACCGTAAAATCTATACTATTTTGGATGCAAGTCAAACGAAAGTAGGTACCCTTCCAATCTTTCGTGCTTTTGCTGGTGATCATGAGGATTTTGTTTCCCCATTTGTACTTTTTGATGAGTTCGGCCCAGTTACGGTTACGCCTGGTGCTGATCCTTTGCGAGTGGATGCACATCCGCATGCCGGTGTTATTCCAACTACATACTTTCTTTCTGGTAGCGGTCACCATAAAGACAGCCTAGATTATGATTTTCAGATCTCAAAAGGTGATTTTATGCTCTTCAGCTCTGGCAAAGGAGCGATACATATGGAAGAGTCTGGTAACGAATTGTATGAAAAGGGAGGCAGTTATCATGGGTTTCAAATTTGGTTGAATATGCCGGGTGAATATAAATTTATTGATCCCACAACACATGTGTATCAAGAAGATAAAATGGGCTTGATTGATAATGATAATTTCTGGGCAAAGGTTGTATTAGGACGATTGAATGATGCGAAATCAACTATAACAACACTCTCGCCAGCTTTTTATTACCACATCAAAATAAAGCCTAACGGCAGAATTGACATTCCTACTGATCCAACGCACAATGCTTTTGTTTACAACGTAAATGGAGAAATGGAGCTAGAAGGGCAGCAGTTATTAAAGCAAAATCAAGTCGTTTTATACCAAAGGGGTGATAGTGTTATAAACCTATACAGCAAAGAGGGTGCAGAGTTATTGGTTTTGGGAGGAAAGCCATTAAATGAACCCGTCTTTTCTTATGGACCGTTTGTGATGAACAATGAGGATCAGATGAGAAAGACAATTCAGGCCTATCAAAATGGAGAAATGGGAGACCCCGATTTGGTAAATTAAAAAGCTAAGGAGTCCTAAAATCCATAACGAATTTGAGCCTTTACTTCTGTTCGTTTATTACCTTGAATTTCTTCTAAACCAGAACCAAAGCTATTTTCGTCTACCCACCTCGTTCTGGCAACTCGGAACTCAGCCGTTAGTTTTCGACTAACCTGATATCTCAAATTCAAATAAATACGGGAACCTTTGTTGTAGTATGCAGGGACAGAGAAGGAGAATAACAAATCATTTTCATAATGATAAAAACGCACATCGTAAGAGTCTGTTTTGAAAATTGCATAACGCATAGAAAATGACAGAGGAACGCCCGATGCTTTGTAGTTTACGTCTTGGTAAGCTCCGAAGCCATATTGATAAGATTCTGATTCTCTTTTTGAAAAGCCCCAAAAGACACGGCTACGCAATGTTAGATTCTTAGAGATATTTTGAGACAGGTGTGCTCTGATCTTTAACGTCTGTAGTTCCTCCAAAGGATCAATTTTGTCAGTAGAACCCGTATAGTTCACTTCTTTAGTTTCTGTTCTAATCTGAAGATAAGCTTCCATTTTCCGCTTTTGCCAGTAGGTCACTTTACCAAGGAAGTCGTAGCCCGATGATGGAGCATCGGCATTAAATCGAATCCAGGGATGTTGATAAGCGTCAAAATAAGTTTGCACCTTCCAATTGTTCGCCGGGCGCATTTCCAAACCTAGATAAAGACCCGTTTCATTCCTTCCTCCTGTCGTTTCTGCAAAGGGTTGTGCCTGTAACGCCTCATAGTCTTTTTGAAAATAACGATGCAAAATTGATAAGTCAACCCATCGATCCAGTGTCATCAACAAACCATTTAGTGTTGCAAACCTATTATTGTCAGACCAAGCGGTTTCACCAAAGAAGTAAAGGTTTTGGAAACGATAGTTGTAGTCTAAACTGGTGTTAAATAAACGATCTCCACTGAAATAGAACTTATTATAAGGCTGTTCATTTCTCTTCAAGGTTTTATCAAAGCGATCATACAAAACATTTAATGCTAAATGTCCTTTTCTGTTTTTATACTTTACGATTCCTCCCAAGCTGGTGTTTTTCAATTGGCCCTCATCCGCAACTTCGGAAGCAGTTCGATGTAAACCAGAAATTTGTAAAGAGGAAAACTCAAAAGATTCATCAATGCTTACGGTGTCATTTTCTACGATATTGGCATCTCGATCTCTGTAGGAAATAAAAGCAGAGACCTCTAAGTTCTCCCCAAAACCAATTGTAGTAGCAGCGCCTCGCATAAAATTAGCCTCATTAACTGAACTGTACTTGTCAATTGCTCTTGCGCTTTTCTTAATATCGGTAACCAAAGCAGATTTTCGAGTACCGAAACCACTGAAGTTGATTAGTCCCTGCCCCATGCTTAGTTTGTAATCTCCAAGAGCAATAGCTTTTATCCGACGACTATAATCTCTAAGATAAAAATGGCCAGAGTAAAAATCAAAACCTTGTTTATTGGATCCAGTAAAGAAATCTTCACCTGCATCTTTTTCCATAGTTAGACCAAAACTTAGTTTGTTTTCATATCGATGACGGTACCTTGCGTAATATTTGTTTTGATCTCCAAGGTAACCATTCTCTGGTCCACCTTCTTCGGTGGGGATGTAACCTCGTTGTTCTTCAATTACTCTTTGCCACCTAAGATAAAGTTCATCCCGGCCTTCTTTTATCATATTCAAAATGGAAAGATTGTAATCATCTATACCACCTTTAACCGTAATAAAAGGAGCAATTTGCTGAATGGTCTGAAGATCAAAACCCGGAATAGATTGCAATTCATAAATGGCTAATAAATCTCCGAACTCTTCACGATGAGCTATTAATTGGTTGATTTGAATTTCACTAAGCAAACCAAATGCTTGTAGTTTATCATAATCGGCCTTATTCAAATCCAGTTTTTTACTAAATGGAAATTCAAATGCCGTGTCAAAATCAAAGTCAGCATCTTCTTCAGCTCCTTCTGCAAAATTCTCAATTAGATTTTGTTGTAAGTCATCCGGAGGAGTAGCCAAAGAGTCGGTTTGTGCAAAACCATTGATACTAAGTAACAGAATTGTAAAAGTTACGTATATAAGTCGCAGAACGAGATGCATGGAGGATAATTATGAAAAGATAACTTTATAAGTGCTTGGACAAAAATAATGATAACTTATGACCGAGGCTAGTTTTGAGGTAGTCAAGGAGTAAAAAACGGAGTTATGCCTTAGCATAATGAGTATTTTTACGACGAAGTATATCTTAAAAATAGACCGTCATAAGTTATTGATTATTTTTGTCCAAGCACTTAAGCTTATTAAGCTCGATAAAATCAAAGGTAGTGATTTTATACTTCTTAGGATTGTTCCGATTTTTAATTCATAGAATACAGGACAACCGAAACGAAATTAGTTATTAATATTTTGTCAATATCATAAGTAATATTATTTTTGCGATTTCGACATCATCAGGTTTTCATTTCAAAAGATGTATGTCTGAAAATCCCTCAGTATAGCATTTTAAAATATCCATTAACAATTAGAATTTATATCTAAATAGTTTGTACACGCTCAATTGTTATTTTTAGTCCATACTTCTACTTTTTTCGCCTATAGTTTAAGCGAAGAATACGAAAAGTCTTTTGTTCTGACAAAAAATAGTTGTTGATTTTTTGATATAAACATTTCGGCATAAGCTCTACAAAATCTGCTAATCAAACATGGCAAAATCGAAATTAGAGTACATATGGCTAGATGGCTATACACCTACTCAAAACTTACGATCAAAGACAAAAGTGATCAACAATTTCAGTGGCAAACTAAAAGACTGCCCAATGTGGTCCTTTGATGGCTCCTCGACCTTACAAGCCGAAGGTAACTCTTCAGACTGTTTACTAAAACCAGTTGCTATTTTCCCTGACCCGGAACGTAAAGACGGTTTTCTCGTAATGACCGAAGTACTTAATCCTGACGGAACACCACACGTATCTAATAGTCGTGGTACTATTGATGATAATGATAATGACTTCTGGTTCGGTTTCGAACAAGAGTATTTCATTATGGATGTAAAAACACAACTACCATTAGGTTTCCCAATTGGTGGTTATCCTGGTCCACAAGGATTGTACTACTGCTCTGTAGGTGGTAAGAATACTTGGGGTAGACCTTTTGTAGAGGAGCATGCTGACTTATGTATTGCTGCTGGATTGAACTTTGAAGGAATCAATCAAGAGGTAGCTGCTGGACAATGGGAGTTCCAATTGTTCGCTAAAGGTGCTAAGAAAGCGGGTGATGAAATTTGGGTAGCCAGATATTTATTGGATAGATTGACTGAGAAATATGGTTATTACATTGATTATCATCCAAAGCCAATTACAGGAGACTGGAATGGTTCAGGTATGCACGCCAATTTCTCTAACACAACTTTGAGAACTTGTGGTTCACAAGAAATATACGAGCAAATCTGTGAGGCTTTCCGACCTGTAGCTCAGGATCACATTGATGTATATGGTGCTTATAACGACATGCGGTTGACTGGTAAACACGAGACAGCTTCTATCAATGAGTTTAAGTTCGGCGTATCAGACCGAGGTGCTTCTATTCGTATTCCAATTGCAACAGTTGAAAATAACTGGAAAGGTTGGTTGGAAGATCGTAGACCTGCTTCTAATGCTGACCCATATAAAGTTGCTGCTATTATTGTTAAAACCGTAAAAGGAGCTAACATCACTGCAAAGACTAAAACAAAAGCAAAGCGAAAAGCAACTACGAAAAAGGTGGTTAAAAAAGTAGCAACGAAGAGAAGAGCAGTTTCCAAAAAAAAAGATGATTTGACAAAAGTAGAAGGTATCGGCCCAAAAATTCAAACCTTATTGAATAAGAGCGGTATCAAAACTTATGGTGAATTGTCCGCAATGTCTGCGAAGAAAATCAAAATGATTTTGAGCAACGCTGGAAATAGATTTTCTGTTCATGATCCTAAAACTTGGCCTAAGCAAGCTAAATTGGCAGCGGCAGGAAATTGGACGAAACTTAATGCTCTGCAAGATCAATTGAGTGGAGGAAAATAAATTTGAAATTAACAGATAAAAAAAGAAGCTCTGGGTTTTACCCAGGGCTTTTTTTATTAAAGAAATGTCCCGTCCAAAAATGACTACTTCTTCTATTTTCGTAAGAGGTTAGTTAATTGTTAAACAATAAAATTACATCAAGCTTCACTAAATTCAGTTTCCTCAAAAACGACTAAATAGACTTAGATTTTTTAATAGATTCTAAATCAAATATTAGAATGTGACCTAATTTAAATAATAAGTCATAATATTGTTCTTAAGTAAAGAATCTGGGCATAAAACATCAAATTATTTTAATTATTTTTTATCCTAATTTTTCACAAAAAAAAAGGCCTTAAAAAGAACAGAAAATAAATTTTTGACATGACAATTATTTTTTTATTAATTTCGCAGTAAATTTCAGATGCATTTTTTAAATAAAACTGTCCTTATTTCAATAAAAAATATGCACCTGGAGAATACAGGACAAAATTTATTAATTCTTTTATCCTGTATTCTTACTATACTTTTATTAAAATTAAATTTAAAATGAAAAAAAGCGCGTTAATCAAAAAGCTCTCCTCAAAGCTTAAACTCAGTGAAGAAAAGGCACAAGGTGCCTTACAAATTATCTTACAATCTGGAATTATTACTCATCAGAAAAAAGATAAAGTTGTAAAAATCAAAACTCAAAAACCGATCACAAAGACAAAAGAAGTGATCAAAGAGGTTGTAAAAGAAGTGCCTGTTATTCAAAGGGTGGAAGTAATTAGAGAAGTTGAGATTGTAAGAGAAGTCCCTGTTATTCAAAAAGTAGAAATTATTAAAGAGGTAATTAAAGAAGTTCCTGTTGTTAAAACAATTGAGGTAATCAGAGAAGTTGAGGTAATTAAAGAAGTTCCTGTTTATACTACAAAAGAATCACAACGAGTTACTGAAATTACAAATGAAATTGTAAAGGAAGTAATTAAAGAAGTTGCAGTAACAACATTCAACACAAAAGCTAAAACAGAAACAGGAAGCTCTAAGAGAGTGACTGCAGCTGTCCGTAGTTCTAGAATTGTTGCAGAAAATACAAGTAAGCCAAAAGGCAAAAGAGGAAGACCAGCTAAAAAAACTAAAGCAACAGTTGTAAAACCAAAAGGTAAGAGAGGTAGACCAAGAAAAGCGGTTGATCCGAATGCAGTTGTGAAGCCAAAGGGTAAAAGAGGTAGACCGAAAAAAGTGGTTGATCCGAATGCAGTTGTAAAACCAAAAGGTAAGAGAGGTAGACCGAAAAAAGTGGTTGATCCAAATGCAGTTGTAAAACCAAAAGGTAAGAGAGGTAGACCGAAAAAAGTGGTTGATC
>CAZDTI010000007.1:50557-54958 GCA_964508085.1 uncultured Saprospiraceae bacterium
GTTGATCCAAATGCAGTTGTAAAACCAAAAGGTAAGAGAGGTAGACCGAAAAAAGCGGTTGATCCGAATGCAGTTGTAAAACCAAAGGGTAAGAGAGGTAGACCGAAAAAAGCAGTTGCCGCAAAAGCAACTGCAAAGGTAAAAGCTAAAGTGAAAAAAACTAAGCCTGCAAAGGTGAAAGCAAAAAAGAAAGTAACCAAAACAAAAGCAGTTAAAGGAAAAAGAAAGGTTACTAAAAAAGCGCCAGTAGCTTCTTCAAAATACAGCGGTATTAAAAAGAACGACCTTAAAGTAGTAGAAGGTGTTGGACCAGCATTGGAACGTTTGTTAAATGACGGAGGGATCAAAACCTGGGGCAAATTAGCAAGTACTTCTAAAGAGGACGTTTCTAAAATACTGATGAAGGCGGGATCAAAATACAAAATGCATGATCCTAAAACCTGGTCAGATCAGGCCAAAATGGCTGATGCAGGAATGTGGGATGAGTTGGTTTCTTTTCAAAAAGGCTTAGACGGTGGTAAAACAAATAAAAGCAATAAAGCAACACCATCAAAAGTGGAAAAATTAGCAGGAATTAAATAATTCGACTGATTTATTTAATGGTTTGTAACCTTTTAATTCCTATTCGGTTTAATAAACTACAATACAAAAGAGCGACATTCTTTATCAAAAAGTGTCGCTCTTTGTATATATACTAGAATGCATCAACTTTTAATTAATATTTGATTAACTTTGTTATCTATTCAAAACGAAATCCAATCCACCCCTTAATTCTTATAAAAATCTTATTATTATTCATATGAATGATTTAATATTCATGCCGAATCATAATACGCGCTTCGGTAGAGTCTTACCCAATCTTCTTGAGGTAAGACTCTGCTTTTTTTAGAGAAAATCCTTTACTCCTGTCCTTTGGAGAAAATTAAACTTACTAAGACTACCGCCATACAGCCAATCATATTCAACCACAAATAAGCCAGATCAATCCGCTCATAATAATCTAATGCAAATAAACTCAAAACGATAACCTCACCAATAATTGCTGCAATAAAAACTCCTTTACCATCTACTTTTTTCAAAAAGAAAGCAACAACGAAAATGCCAAGGATAGTACCATAAAAAAGAGAGCCAATAATATTCACCGCTTCAATCAAGTTCTCAAAAAGAGAAGCCATCATGGCAAAACACAATGCGATAATTCCCCATAAAACCGTAAATAATTTAGAAACAAAAAGATAGTGTTTGTCTTCTGCCTCTGGGACAAAATTCCTTTTATAGATGTCTACCACTGAGGTAGTAGCTAAGGCATTTAATTCGGAAGCTGTTGTAGACATAGCTGCTGAAAAAATAACAGCTAATAACAATCCAATTAAACCAATAGGCAGCTGAGTCATTATGAAATGAATGAATACATAGTCCGTGTCGGAAGCTTCCAATTTTGCGCTATTCATGTCATTGTAATTCTTGATTAAATCTCGTGCCTCTTCTCGTAATTCCTTTTCTCTTTCAGAATAGGTCATTACTTCTGCTTGTAACGTGGCCATAGATTTTGAATCTTCCTTTTCTACTTCTTGTATCAAAGAATTAATACTTACTGTTTTCTTCTCATTATTTTCCGCTAAAGCTTTTTCTAATTCAATGTAATCAGATTGCAAACTAGACTCTTTAATGATTTCAACATTTGATTGATTAAAATGGAGAGGTGCTGTATTAAACTGATAAAATACAAAAACCATCAAGCCAACCAGCAATACCATAAATTGCATCGGAACTTTGAACAAACCATTAAACAACAACCCCAATCGACTCTCTGTCAAACTCTTTCCTGAAAGATATCTTTGCACCTGTGATTGATCTGTTCCGAAATAAGACAAAAACAAAAAGGTTCCACCAAATAGGGCTGACCAAATATTGTATTTGTTTTTTAAATCAAATTCAAAATTCACGATTTCTAATTTTCCCATTTTTCCTGCTACAGATAAAGCCTCCGAAAAACCAACTGCCTCCGGAAGTTTATTCAAAATGACCATAAAAGCCACAGCCATCCCTAATAAAATAACAATCATTTGCTGTTGCTGTGTTTGACTGACGACTTCTGAGCCACCAGTCACTGTATAAATAACAACCAACAAACCAATTAATAGGGTAGTAGCAAAGAGTGACCAACCCAAGATGGTTGACAATATAATAGCAGGTGCAAAAATCGTAATTCCAGCTGCTAGACCACGTTGCAATAAAAATAAACTGGCTGTCAAAACCCGCGTTCTCAAATCAAAACGATCTTCCAGAAACTCGTAAGCTGTATACACTTTTAGTTTATAAAAAACTGGTAACACAAAAACACAAAGCAAAACCATTGCAAGGGGTAAGCCGAAATAAAATTGTGCGAACCCCATCCCTTCATCAAATGCTTGTCCGGGCGTGGAAAGAAAGGTAATGGCTGAGGCTTGGGTCGCCATTACAGAAAGACCAATGGTATACCATTTTAACTGGCGTTCTCCCATCAAAAAGGATTCGGTACTTTTTACGGCTTTAGATTTCCAAAGTCCATAACCAACGATCAGTAACAGTATACTTGCGAGGATAATCCAATCTATTATATGCATTAGCTGTATTGTTGAGTGATGAAAGCCAAGAGGCAAATGAATATAACATGAACGATTAGCACCAACCAGTATAATTGGCGCCAGGAAGAGAGAATAGGTGGTTTGTTTTGGTCTTGCATAGGGGCGAAGATAGTAATTCCTCGACTCGTTCGTGCCTCACTCGCTCGGAATGACAATCTAGCCAATCAACTCTTTATCATATCGAGCGCGTTCAAAATTCTTGTTATTTCAAGCAATCGTGGCGAAACCCCCTTTTCATTCCGAGTATGCACAGCGAATCGAGGAATTTCTCTCATTTCATTAGTCAAAACACCACAGAATTCCTACTTTTGCGGACTATGCGATTACAAAGCCTCACGATAAAGGGATTTAAGAGTTTTGCCAACGAAACTGTCATTAATTTTAATGAAGACATCATTGGGATTGTAGGGCCTAATGGCTCTGGAAAATCTAATGTAGTGGATGCCATCAGATGGGTATTAGGAGAGCAGAAAAGTAAAGAACTGCGTCTCGAAAGTATGACGAACTTGATTTTCAATGGTACCAAAAAGCGAAAGGCGGGTGGAATGGCTCAAGTCTCCCTTACCTTTGAAAATACCAAAAATATACTTCCCACAGAATATAATGTTGTTACCATTAGCCGGATACTTTACCGGACAGGGGAAAGCGAATACCGCTTGAATAATGTGACCTGTCGACTGAAGGATATTCGGAGTCTTTTCATGGACACTGGTATTGGTTCTAACTCCTACGCCATTATCGCCTTAGGAATGGTAGACGATATTCTTCAGGATAAAAATAATGCTCGACGGAAAATGTTTGAGCAAGCTTCTGGTATTTCCAAATATAAAAAACGAAAGCACGAAACGCTCAACAAACTAAAGAATACAGGAGAAGATCTGGACCGTATCGATGATTTGTTATTTGAGATTGAAGGACAGCTGAAAACCCTTGAAAAGCAAGCAAAACGAGCTAAAAGATTCTACGCCTTTAAGGCCGACTACAAAACTTTCAGTATCGATTTAGCCAATCACAAACTAAAGGGCTTTAAAGGTACGCACACAGAGCTGAAAACAAAGATCGACCAAGAAGAAGATAAGTTCAGACAACTAGAAATCGAAGGGTCTAAGCTTGAAGCAAAATTGGAGAGTGATAAAAAGATGAACCTTGACAAGGAGAAGGAACTGAGTAATAAGCAGCGAGAGGTGAATGAATTGGTTGGACGGGTTCGAAACATGGAAAACGATAAAAAGATCCTGGAACAGAAGAATAACTTCATTGCCCAGAATCAGGTGAAGTTAAGCGAACAAATCAAAGCTTATCAAGAACGAATTGAGACCCTGCAAGTTAGCATTGAAACAGTTGGTGAACAGCTTCAAGAAGACAAGCGAACTGAAATTACTTTAGAGGAGGAATTGAACGAGGAGGAAATTAAGCTCAAAAACATCCAGGACAGTCACAGTAACTTGAAAGATGAATTGGACGAATACATTCAGACCCAACAGATTCTAGAACGGGCAGTTTTTGAACTTGAGAAAACAAAAGCCATCAATACTTCAAGAATTGAAAACTTCGAAAAGGAAACGAAGGCTAATGAAGAAGCCATCACGAGCAAATCTTCAGAGGTAAAAGATCTGGAGACTCAGCTAAATGTCCTTGTTGCTGCAATGGCGACTAGCGAGCAAAGCCTTCAGAAATTGGAGGAAGAAGAGGCTCAAAGACAGACAGACATCACTCAGACGCAAGATCAGATGGAAGCTTTGCGCAAAAAAATTGGTGATGTTAACCGTTCCTT
>CAZDTI010000008.1:0-52152 GCA_964508085.1 uncultured Saprospiraceae bacterium
ATTATTATTCTACGCAGGGCTATAGTAGCTTCGCAGAAACATTAAACAGGTTCTATATCTCATTTTACATAATTATGAAAAAATTGGCTGTGAACAACTACCTAACCGAAGCAATTTTCAGACATTTTAGTGTTACGAAGCCACTAAGTAGGTCTATTCTTTATTTTTTTTAAGCCAGATATTTCATTTTTTCTCCATCCAAAATGTCACATAAAATATTGTTTACCAGTCTCTTTAGTATAAAGTTAAAAACTTAAACAAGTTTTTTTAGTGGCAAATTCTAATTCAAATCAACCATTTATCAGGACAAAGGGATCAAAGAAGATAAATTTAGCCCACTTGCCATGCCAAAGAAGAGAGAATACGAAACGTTAAGACCTTCTTAATATTAGCTTTGAGCGTCACATAAAATGTCTTCAATTTCACAAAACGAGAGCACCAAATATAATTTAATCATATATTTGTTCTCAACACGACCATGATACATGTGAAACCTACCAAACACATTTCCATTCTGGAAAAAGAGTGCCTTGTGCATACCCCCAATTAACAATAGAAAGCCAAGAATTCACATTTAGAAACACTTTAAAACCACCACACACTATGGAGCTTTTTCTACTCGTGTCAATGGCATTAACCATTGTAACTTTTTCACTTATTGTATTGTCGGAGCCTATCACTCCTTCTATTGCAGAAAATGATGGCGATTTTGCTGCCGATTTCTCTTTAGAGGAAAATAGAGCGGAGATGAGAGAAGCTGTTGTTACCACACTCAATGAAACAGCAGTGTCTCAAACAGCAGTTGCTGTTATCTAAACTTTTCTAACACTTAAATTACAGTGTTATTCGATCATTCTACTTTCAACAATGAAAACAGATTAGGCTAAAAAGGCAAAACAAAAAAAGCTGACCACCATTGGTTCTATCCCATGACAACAGCAAATTATCAATCCCATGCCACCGCTAGCCGGTAAAACATTAAAAAGCCAAAAACCTGTTTTAGTATCAGGGAGCTGCTACAAGAACAAACGTATTTGAAGACCTTATGTCGCTTGGACCTCGCCTTTGGTGGGGTCTTTTTTTGTCTAAGAAGTGTGGAGGAGGAGGATAAACCGCAAAGGACGCTAAGAGCGCTAAGGTTTCGCAAAGGTTCTTTGTTTATGAAAATTGTAACAAGGGAATAACTCATTTTTCACCTTTGCGTCCCTTTGCGTCCCTTTGCGGTTTAAAAACTTCAAGCGAAGAAGCCAAATCCCCTAAATCCCCCGAAACTCCCCCAGCATCGTAAACCCCACTAAGGCCTCTGTCACCATCTGTCCATAATCCTGAGCAACTGCCGTTTTTGCATATTGCAATACCGCCACCGCCTCTTTAGTAGATTTTGACTTCTGTTTTCCACTGCTGCCATCTAATTGAATCAAAACTAAGCCTGACTTCGTTTCCAACACCAAGTCCAAAACGGTTTCCAACCTCCTCCCCTCTTCTCTATATCGAATCGGATAATGCTTTATGATTTTTGTGGGTGCCCAATTCGCTTTTATCTGATTATAAAACGCCTTGGAGTAATCTTGTAATGCTTTCGTTGGAATGGCTTGTCCCATTGAAAAACGATCCAAAACAGATGCTGCCATGTCTTCACGATATTTTTCATCGAGACTAGGATGATCGCCCATCAACATTGATTGTAGTAGCTTTGCAGTAGCCCCTTGTTCCTCTTCTTCAACTATTGGGACAGTTGCAAAGGGAACGGGATTGCCGTAATTAGCAATACTATTGGAATTCTCTTTTTTTAGATCAATATAATAGGGCTGGTAAAAAATGGTGCCTTTCCGTTCTTCCAGATAAGTCACCTTTTCTTCCGCCAATTCCGTATGACCAAAATCCCTTTCAAAGGCATTAACATCTGTCGCTTTTGTGATTATTTTACCTTCCCATTCCCAAGGTGTTTCTGCATCGTCTTTATCTAATGTAGGATGATCCTCCTGACCGGCATGCCATACTCGATTCAGCCAATTGGTTGATTTTTCACGAGTTGGAAAAATAAGGTAATCCCGAGCACGGGTTACGCCTACGTATAACAACCGAGCTTCTTCTGCCAGTGCTTCTGTTTTTGCTTCGGCAAATGCTTCACTTTGCTGCATCCGTTGTTCGAGACGTGTATTTCGACTTTGTTTTCCGTAAGGGTTAATCCAAAAACGAACCCAACGATTTCCCAGCAAATTACTAAGGTCTATTTCGTCAGATTCCGGGACGATTTTCAATCCGTAAGTATTTTCCCGTAAGGTGCCTTCTAAACCATAACAAATAACGGCAGGCCATTCGAGCCCTTTACTTTTGTGGTAAGTCAATACGTTTACGGCATCGGAACCTTCGCCAGAGCCTTGCTGGTCGAGGCCTTTTCCTTCTAAGTCATTTAGCCATAACAAGAATCCTCCGAGAGATGCAGCAATGTGCAACCGGTTACAGGCTTCTTCATATTTCAAGGCATAATGACGCAGCATATCGACGTTGGCCATCCGTAGGTCCGTCTTCCCCCAGGTAGCGATGATGCGTCGCAGGTTGAGTTCTTCGAGTAATAAATCTAAAATTTCTGCACCAGATAAATCACGCGCTTCTTCTCTCAAACTATTCAAACGATCAATATAGCCGTTTCCTTCCGCCCACTTCTCTTCCCAGGAGGGCAACTCGCCAACTTCTTTTAAATATTCTAGTCGATCTTCGATAATTTCCTCAGTGTGCATATTCGCTGCCAACAATAGTATTTCAGCAATGGATAAAGAATCAGAAGGGTGCAAAATAAATTTCAAACAGGCCAGTATTAGCTTTGATTCTGCGGTGTTCAACAATCCTATTCTGGCTATCGCTGCTTTCAATCCGGTACGATGTAAAGCATCTGCTATTTCCTGACAGGCTCTATTGGAACGACATAACACTGCGATATCACCTGGCAAGATCGGGCGAGATTTGGTGGCGCCTTTCGGCAAAACTGGAACGCCTCTTTCGAGCAATAAGGATTGAATGCTGTTGGCCAAACAATTTTCCATCCAAGGCTTTCCTGGCATCCGCCCTTCTCCAAATTCGAAATGCCAGTGTTGGATGGCATCCTCCATCTCAATGGGTTCTTCTTTGAAATTCTTATCATCAGGATTGGCTGCTTTAGTTCGTTTTGCACGAAGCATCACCCGTTCTTTTGGTAATTCCGGAAAGGCTTTTACAAATAAAGCATTCGTCAAATTAACAACGTCTTCTCTGGAACGCCAGGAATGTTCTAATATATTTTCTTTCTTGATGCCATTCTCATTTATGATCTCTTGCATGAGCTTGGGGTCCGCTCCTCTAAATCCGTAAATACTTTGCTTTGGATCGCCGACCCAGATGGAATGCGGTACAATTTGAGAGAGCTTCAAAAAGATATCTAGCTGTATTGGACTAGTGTCCTGAAACTCATCTACCATCAAAAGATCTATTTCTGTACGTAAGACTTCTCGAACTTCTGAATTATCTAACAATCGTTTTACCAAAGTCTCCATATCTACATAATCAATCAATCCTCGCTGTTTTTTGTACCGGTCGTATTCTTCTAGAGCCGAGATGGCTATGTCGAAAATCTGATTGATGAAGTCTTGGATGTCTGCGTGGAATTTTGGATGTTCGTCATGCGTTTCCGCAAATTCGATGAGTTCCTCGACAGCATCTCTGCTTTTTGCCCCTACTTTAACTTTCGAAATTCGTACCCAATCCTGCCAGTTCAATTCACCACGGAGTTGAAGGTTGTTGAGCGCATTTTTCAAGGTATTTTTTCCTTTTAAAGTAACCTTGGTTTCATCAGTATTGTTCTCCAGCGCAGTGATGGCATCGGTTAGCAAACGCAATAAACGATCGTTGAAAAACTTAGGAGAGTTAACAGATGGTTTTCCCAATAATGGAAGGAACGATTCGTAAGATAATTTCTTAGAGCGTTCTAAAACAGAGATAGAAAAATCATTGGAGCGAGCAAGGTCTGTGAGGTCTTTTACTAATTTCCGCCATTGATCAGCTTCATCAGCGGTCATTCCCAATCGTTCGCTACTTTGTTGAATGGCAATGATCCGTTCTTCGGTTAGAATCGCTGCTAAGGATTTATTGAACAATACCTGCTGATCTTCATCCGCTATGATATCAACTTCCGGAGATACCCCCGCCTCGAAGGCAAAACGTTTGAGGAGTTTTACGCCGAGTCCATGGACCGTACCGATAAGTGCGTTGGTGAGTTCATTGGCTTTTTCTGCCATGCCTTTTTCGAGGAGACGAACGCGGACACGCTCTTGTAGTTCGGCGGCTGCTTTATTGGTGAAAGTGGTAGCGATGATGCCATTTGCGCGAACGCCGTTTTTATCATCTTCAAGTAGAGCGACCATTTCCTCAGTCAGACGGTATGTTTTTCCGGAACCGGCTCCGGCGGATATTATTTTGATTGGCATGTTAGCTGTTTGGTGTCGTTCTCTTTTGTGCAATTTCTAGATGCCAAAAGTAACAATTATTGATAAACTATCATTTCAAGTAACTACTTGTATATTCTTCAATAGACTTAACTTCCCGTTTCCTCTATTTCCATTGGCGTATGTGTTGCCATGGGATAGTCAATATCTTTACTAACTACTAGTGTCCCAAGACTAACAGACTTAATGAATGCGGTGATAATTTCCTTGTCTTCTATTCTATAGTAATCTGGTATCCACATAATCCTGATTTATTTCCTACGATGGCAACATCTGCTGCCACATCGGTGCGAACACGACATTCAATAGTAAAATCCTGATCTGCACCGAAATCGAAAATAGGATTTGGGCTTATTGCTACATGATCTCCAGTTCCATTAAACTGCAGTTCCACCGTATCGCTTAAACAGTTAATTGGATTGTCAGCAACAACGGTACTGTCTCTCAACACTACTGAAGAACTTATCGAAGTGCCGCTGGCAATAAAGAATATCTCTTGCTCTTCCTGGCTGTTCCCACCATGAGAAAAACCGATTCCTCCATGATCTGTTGTAACTAGAATCAACCAATCTTCTTCTTCATAATTTGGCCTTCCCTCTAGTGCATTCAATACTGTTCCTAAGTGGGTATCAACATCTTCAATCACTTCGACATATGCTGAGTTTGTTGGAGAGAAACCGGAATTGTGCCCAACAAGATCTACCTCGTCGAAATGCAGAAAGAAAATATCAGGATCATTATTCGTCAAATAAGCTGCAGCCTGAGAAGCCACTTCTAAGTCTGAATCCAAGTTCAATTTAAAATCTGCATGATCCAGCACAATGTTATCATTAATAGGACTCCAATGCACGAAGGAAACGGTATGCAAATCCGGGTTTTCTTCTTCAATATATTTAAAAATCACCGGGTATTCCGCGTAATTATTATTGGAAAAATTATTTCCTGTTACCAAATGTTTATCCGACAAAACCCCACAAAGTATCGCCGACCAACCTGGACCACTGATGGTGATGTCGTCGTTGAGGGCATGTGGGCTATAGATGCCATCTGCTATGAGGTTGTCAATGTTTGGAGTGTTAGCAACCTGAAGTGCATCCGGGCGAACGCCATCAACTCCTACGATGAGGACTTTTTGTTGCGCATGTAAATTTATTGTTATAAACAGAAAAAAGAAAAGTAATTTACGGATATTGCTTTGCATAATGGATGAAATTTAAGTCTACTGACTATCTAGAAAGTTGGTAGCTTGTTCGAGGCGTTCTTCTATAGTTCCGGACACTCTTATAAAGTTCTTATTTAAGCTCATCAGTTCTTCTTCGTATCGCTTATACAGTCGCTCTCGATCATCTGGGTTTTCCCGCAAGGGGTCTGGTTCCCATGGAATATCTGGTGCGCAAAGTAAGTAAGCATCATAGTGCCGTTCTTTAATTTCTTGGTTTATCCAATGGAAGCTGCCGTTAAATATTTCTTTTTGCCAAATGCTGATTGTAATTAAATCGGTGTCACAAAAGAGGATATTGCTCACTTGAGCAGCGGTATGGTCTTCTTGTCGGAGTTGTTCTTTGGCTATTTCGAGAAGGTCTAATTCTGTGTAGGGGCGACCGAGGTTTTCAACGTAGAAGCGCGCATATTCTGGGACCCACATGGTTTGATAATACTCAGCTAGCGTTTCTGCGAGTGTGGTTTTGCCAGAAGATTCCGGACCAGTGAGGACAATTTTTCTCATGTAGCTGTTTTTTTTCAATCAAATTCTATTCGGTCGAATACCAGATCAATAATTGGATCTTCAAAATTTCTAATAGCTAAAACTCCAAACTGGTCATTGTATAGTATTTCAAAATCCCCATTTGTGCTTATTTGATTAATATATACATTTTGAAAATTGGTTCCATGTCTTTCATATTCCGGTTGAAAGCTGGAGTAGTTCTCATAAGGGTTAGGATGGGTTCCTTCATTTACTATAATCTTCATAGGTTGTTGATAAACACTCGCAGCCTCATCAGAAGTCCGTATTAACTGAATAGAAAATATATCAGCAACCAATTTTCTGTCATACGCAGTACTTGAAAGCGTAGTGAGAACATTCATATTTAGCCAGATATCAAGGTCTTCAAACTCAATTTGCAGAAACTTATATTCCGGGTTAAAATTGTATTCGATTAAAAAAGAAGAATCAATTGGGCATGGATACATACCCAGACTACTAAATGTTTGCATACCATTAGTGTTGTAATCTCTGACTACCCCAATAAACTCTTGCCCATCAGCATCTCTAAAGATCAACTTGGATACACTATCTGGATATGGAATAAAACTTTTAGAATTAGGCTTCAAAAGAATTTGTCCAAGATCCGCTATCAATTCACATTCTTCATACTTATACAAACCTCTTTCATCATCTTCCTCCTTAGAACAGCCTACAAATAATAGCGTAATTAGGCCAAAAACAAACAGTTTAGTCAAAGTAGCTTTAAACATAATCCTATATTTCTTAGTTAAGTATTTCATTCAAAAGGATGGTATTCCCTCTCCTCTTTGTGGAGGTGCAAAAAACTATTGTTGCAACACACGAACTTAGTGATTTTTTTGTAGAATTACTTCTTACATTTGCAGAATATTAAACCTAACCCCCAGATAGATGCACGATATAGAACCTTTTTACAAATGGCGAAGTCAGTATATCGCTTCCAACGATGAACGCTCTCCTTTCTATGGGCGGCAGTATGATGAGTTTACTTTTAAGCAAAAAGTTTACAACTACTTCATTCATCCGCAATGGGATGCATTTGGTTCTAGTACTTTGTACATGAAGATCCTTTTTGTGGACTACGATCAGCATTTCGCAATTTTTGAGTTGATTGGGGAATGGAATGACACCTTACATAATGATGTCAATTTCTTAAAACGAGATGTCGCGGATGTATTAATAGATCAGGGTATTACCAAGTTTATCTTACTTTCGGAAAACGTTTTGAATTTTCATGGTGGCGATGATTGTTATTATGAAGAATGGTGGGATGACGTAAAAGAGGAAGATGGTTGGATTGCGATTGTGAATACATTGGATCATGTGAAGGATGAAATGGAAGATGTGCGCTTGCAATATTACGTGAATTTTGGACCGCAGCTAAATGGTTTGCGGTGGCATACTTTGAAACCAGCAGCGGTGTTCCAAATGGTAGAAGGGATTTTGGAGAATCAGGTGCGGCAGTTGGGATAGAAAAAGGGTGGATGAGTTGGATGGGGTAGATGGGGGTAGATGAGGTTTCCCTCAATACGTAAACCCGCGCTAGAAGGAAATCTCATCTACTACCTCATCCACCCCATCTACCAAACAAAAAAAATTAATTACACAACAATAAGACAATGCATAAATCCGGATTCGTAAATATCATTGGCCGACCAAACGTGGGGAAATCAACTTTGATGAACACCCTCATTGGCGAGCGAATGTCCATCATAACAAACAAACCACAAACGACCCGACACCGGATCATTGGGATTGTTAGTGATGATAATTCTCAGATTGTGTTTTCGGATACTCCCGGATTCATCACTGATCCGGCTTACAAAATGCAAGAATCCATGAATAGTTTTGTCTTCTCTACTTTTGAGGATGCAGACATTATGATCTTTGTAACCGACACTCAGGAAAACTATGAAGATGATGATCAGGTGATTGAACGACTGAAGAAGATCGACATTCCTTTGTTTTTGGTTATCAATAAAATTGACTTATTAAAAACACCGGAGGAAGTACTGGCTTTGATCGCTAAATGGAACCAGCGAGTGAAATTCACGGAAACCATTCCCATTTCTGCCTTGGAGCGTAACAATACTGATACATTGGTGAGGTTGATCCAGGAGCGTTTGCCGGAAGGCCCGGTTTATTATCCGAAAGATCAATTAACGGATAAGTCGGAGCGGTTTTTTGTTTCTGAAATTGTACGAGAGAAAATATTGGAACTGTATAAGCAAGAGGTGCCTTATTCTTGTGAAGTTATCGTGGAATCTTTCAAAGAAACGGAAACGAATAGTGGTCAGCCAATGGTGAAGATTCGGGCAGAGATTTATGTTGCTAGAAAAACGCAGAAGTCTATTTTGATCGGGAAGCAGGGATCAGCGATTAAGAAATTGGGGATGGAGGCTCGGAAAGGGATCGAGTCGTTTTTGGAGAAGAAGGTGTTTTTGGAGTTGTTTGTGAAAGTGAAAGATGGATGGCGGGATGATGAAAAGAGTTTGAAACGATTTGGGTATTGAGGGATTGATCGAGGCTTTCCATTGGTGCATTTAGCAGAAGTATGTCCTCGTGTGTCTCGTCTTGAAAGAATGCGCTTTTTATGCGGGTTTTAAAACACATAGGCACATAGAACACAAAGCCCTCGATCGCAAAAGTTCACATAGTAATTTACTTTCAGTAAATTTTACATAGTTCAAAAAGAAAAGAAATCGACTACGATGTTTTGCTTCCTTATTAATTCTAGTAGAATTAACTTTCAAACAGAGACGTTAGATCTCTACATAAACAGAAGTCCCCTTCTCCCCTCCTCCATCAAGCCATTCCCAGTCTAAATGCAATAAGATTTTGCTTTGCTCATTGAAGCTGATTTTCGCTATAGCTTTTCCAGACTTCAAAACATCTTCAGTTGTCAAACAATGATAACGCATGTGCAATTTTTCACCATCTAATCGAGCTATGATTTTCCCGCAGCGCACCGTCCCCCCTTCATAGTCTGCAGTTACGAGATTTCCATCTTGCTTATATTTGAAAATTGTATCTGAGTTCACCGTTCCTTTTTCGCTATTCTCCAGCAATGCGAATGTTTTGTTATTAAAATCTACAATCATCATTTATTCATATTAGACAACTCACTTACTAAGCCTTCCAGTACGTCCTTTCGCAATCTATTTGCATCCCGGTTATTGATAAACACCGCGATGGACAAATTCATTTCTGGGAAATACTGGACTGTAGTTCCCCAGAAGCCCCCATGTCCGAATGCAGTGTATCCATTTGTTTTTGACTCCATCAATCCGAGGTGGTAGTTTTCCCCGGTGTCTTCCTTGGCTGGCATTGGCGTATAAATTAATTGAAGCGTTTCTGCTTTATCAAAGAATTTCCCATTGAAAAGCAATTGGGAAAAACGAGCGATGTCTTTTGTGGTGGCCGCAATTCCTCCTCCGCCATAAAGATCGAAGGAGTGATCGAGGACATAGCTGTCGAAACCTCTTTCGTCCCAATATTGATGAACGAGTGGCTTGCTTTTCTTGGGTGTATCTTCGAGGGAATCCCACCAAGTGTTCTCTAAACGGAATCTTTTGTATTGTAGTAATTCTCGAATAGCGGTATAAAATTGCTGCCCTGTACGTTGTTCAATAATTTCTGAAAGAAGGGAATAATTGGTATCAGCATAGCTAAAAATATCGCTGGGGCCACCAAGCGGATCGCCTCCTGAAACTGCTAATGCGATCTGCTCATCACGTGTCCAACGATACTTTGGATTTTCTACTGCCATTTTTATCAATAAACTTTCATCTGCATTGACATAATCATAAATACCAGAAGTATGGGACATTAAGTGAGCAACAGTGATTGCCTCCAGATCATAGGCATCTTTTGTTAATACTGCTTTTGTGTTTTCTGAAAGATATTTTGCTATCGGATCTGTTAATTGCAACTTGTTTAATTCTACCAAACGTAGGATACTTGCTGCGACATAGGTTTTGGTATTACTAGCAATCAGTGCAGGTTGGTCTGCTTGAATCGGAGTAACTTTATCAGAAGTGCCAGCAGCACCACTCCAAGAAAGTTTTCTTTCGAAAGATTCTACGTGAGCCATGATTCCAACCGCATTGGGATTCGCTTTGTAAATAGAATCAAGTACTGCTTGAAATTGAGCTTCCGCTTTTAGAATGTCAGCATTTACAAGACGGTTTGAAGTATTTTTTTGATTGCAACTAAGGAATAGGAATGGAAGAAGGAGAAGTAGTTTGGCCAGATTGGTGTTCATAATTTTAGCTTTTAGTTAGGTCAAATATAGGGTATTAAAAATAGTTTTTAGCTTTTCGATGTGTTGCACCTTAAAAAGAATTGAACTTTTATTCCCTCTTCCCTCCACTGCCCCAATGCTCAAAGGGGAGTATCTATGCGCAAGTCTATTGTTAAATAATAACTTGTATCAATCACCGAGTCTACTCCCCTATCTAACTTCTTAGTAGAGTATTTGTAAATCTCATTCCTTACAAAAAGGTCAAGTTATTTTACACTTTAAAATAAATAATCGTTAATCTAATGTCCTCCGTCGATTCATTCTTGTTCATTTCCTCACAAAAGAATATATTAGCGGCATACAAAAAATCAAAACAAACATGTCTTTCCTATCCAATTTATTTAAAGGTCGCAGCACCACCATGAAAGAAGTCGCCATGGAGCTGGGGATGAATTATTATGAATCCGACGAAGAAGAGTTGATTCATGGTCTGGCGGGGTTCAAAGTTTTTCAGCGGGGGCGCTCTCGGAAGGTGCGAAATCTACTTAGTCATATTGATTCTCAGCAGGGTCATGAGCTTTGCATTTTTGACTACAGCATTGTCACAGGAGGAGGAAAGAATAGGAGAAAAAAATATATGACTATTTTTATGGTTCGTTCCTCAGGAATGGACCTTCCGCTTTTCCAGTTGAAACCAAAGTATTTCTATCATAAAATCGGAGAATACATTGGCTGGACTAAGGACATTGCTTTTGACACCCATCCTGTGTTCACCGACAATTATTTATTACAGGGCAATCAGGAAATTGACATTCGTCATGTTTTCCACACGGATTTATTGGATTTCTTTTCTAGGGAAGAAGGATGGTATCTGGAGGGCTTCGGAAATGAAATGTTATTTTACCGGGGAGATGGGCGTGCGAAGAAGGCCGCTATTCCCAACTTGTTTGATAAGGGGGAGTATGTGTATAGTTTATTGAGGTGAGTTTTTTTATTTTATTTCCACCAATGAAAGCACCTCCCCCAAATCCACCAATTTAAAATTCTGATTTTGCTTTACCGAATCGTCAAAATTAAATCCATCCTGTACAACGAGCATACCATTAGGAAACATTGGGCCCAACTCTTTTGACATAATCTCCAAGCCATCCGTCTCCTCTACCCCATCTACCGATCCTTTTTTTATAACAAAAGAATCTACATATTTCCGCTTTTCCAAATCAAATATCGCATAGGAAAAATTGCCCTGACTGGAAGCCAACAAATAACGTGGCGGCAATAAAGCCAGGCCTTCTATATCAAATGCGATTTTATTGTTAGATTTTGTACTACCATCCAACAACATACCAGTTGTTTCTCCAGCCGGCCAGGCAGAGAAAAGATGGATTCCTGCTCCTTCCTCTCCTACATAAAGACGATGCGCCTCATCATCCACTACCATTCCTTCTACTTGAGTTGGCAATTTCAACTTTCGAACAACTGAAGAAACCAGTTCCCTTTTAGCATCCAGATCTATAGCAATTTGATGCACTTCGCCCTTTTTATTATTTACAAAAGCGAACAAAGAAGCTGCTTCTGTTTTGTACAAACACAAACCATAAGGTTCAAAACTACCCAATTGAATCTTATAATCCGCTTTGTCTTCTATTTTTCCATCTTCTCCAATCAGGAATAGAACAATGCTATTGTCACTTCGGTTGCTACCTGCTAAAACAGCCACCTCTGACTCTCCCATTTTGACCGCTTGCCGAATATCAATGTTATTTATTTTTCCACATGGCACATACTGTAATTCTTTCCCTGACAAATCATAAGCATGAATGCCTCCTTTTTTATTCGTTCCAAAAACGATACTCTTTTCTGGAAACTTGGTCGAATACCAAACAGCGGGATCATCGGCAGCGTCGTCATCCTTAGTGGCAGCCCCTACTGGATCAGTCTCTACCTGCGCATTTACAGAATTGTAAAAGGCTCGTTGCTTTTCTTTTGCTTCTCTAAATTCTTTGGCCTCTTCTCTCTGCCCTACTTTATTATTAAAGATACCATAACAGTCCTGTAGAAGGAGAAGCACCAGAAACAAAAGTACAGGGAAAAGAAGATGCATCCCTTCCCTGCCATTAGTATGCAGCTTACTTATCATTACAAAATACTTTTTTTATAAGGTGGATGAGATAGATAAGATGGATGGGGCAGATGAGGATTCCCTTTATCGCGTCATCCACGTTACTAGGAAACCTCATCTACCTCATCTCCTCATCCACCTCATCTACCGTTATTTAATAACTAAATTTCACCCCAATATTCGCCTGTGTCCCGTAATACTCCACTTGCATCGTTCTATTCGAAACGCCTTGGTAAAATCGAAGCGGTTGATTCAATAAATTATTTGCACTTAGATAAATCGTCCAATTCTTTGTCAGAGCATAATCCGCATTAAAGTCGAGATAGCTAACGGAATCGTACCAACGATCATAAAACGTTTCATCGTTGTATTCTTCGATAAAGGAGTCTGCGAAATTATAGGATAATCTAAGATCTAATTTTTTCAAATCATAAGCTAAACTTAGGTTCAGCAAGTTTTTCGGTGTGCCCACTAATGGTAAGTCTTCGTCTTCTCTGCCTTCCAATGTGATGTCCTTTAATTTAGACTCATTGTAAGTATAATTGGCATAAACCGTAAAGTTGCGCAACGCTCCTGGTAAGAAATCCAGACGACGCTGCAAACCAATTTCAAAACCAAAAAGGTCCGCATCTCCAGCATTCACCGGTTGTTGAAATCGATCATATGTATTTCCTTCAAAGGCAATATCGTTCTGCGTTTTTGTAGCAATAACGTTTGTTAGGTTTTTATAAAACAAGCCACCAGAGATCAATCCAATATTTTTAAAGTAATGTTCCAACAATAAGTCTACATTCATTGAAGTGGTTGCTTCCAATGCTGGATTTCCTACACTGATTTCGTTGTCTTCCGTATTGATTTCCTGGTAAGGCACCAAGTCGAAATAGTTTGGACGAGCTAAGGTGTTGGTCCAGGCCAAACGAACGTTAGTCCATTGAGAAAGGCTGTATTTAAAGTGTAAGCCAGGCAATACATTTGTGTAATCATCAGATTGATTTTCGCTTTCTGTCAATGTTTCTCCATCGAATATCTTACCACTATAATTCACTTGCGTTTGTTCAACACGAACACCAGCTACCATGCTCAATTTTGCGCCTACATTTTGAGTATACATTACATAACCCGCTAGTACATCTTCTTCCGCATCAAAGTTTCCTGCGAATTCTTCCAGTATGTCTTCTCCTTCAAAACCGGTGTTAAAATCAGTATCACCCAAAAATTCTTTGGATACAAAAGAGCCTATTTCATAATCACCTACACTAAAATCAGAATGTGTTTGACTTTCTGTATTTCGTAAAGCATCCATCGTAAAAGCATCTTCATCCAATGGCGCATACTCTCTGAAAGAGTTGTCTCTGGTCTTTGTTTTATTTTTGAAACGCCCTCCTACTTTCAAGAAACTGGAGTTCTTACCAAAAAGAATTGGAATCTCTACATCTAGTCTTCCATTAATGTCTTGCTCATCTGTATATTGAAACTCTTCTGTTATTTCCTTCAAACCGTAGGAAGAAGAAAGATCAGTTGCCTCCCCATTTAGTGGCGTTACGATTGGTGCTTCCATATCTGATAAATCTAAAGAAACGGGCTGGTCTTTTAGATTCATAGAAATATAGCGTTCATTCGGTCGATCCTCACTTGCTTTTAACGCAGTAACCGTCCAGTTGACCTTTACCTTATTGAAAAAGTGAGATCCACCCAATCCAACACTCTGCATACGCTGGTCTTCCAAACGTCCGTATTTGTTATCTTCTACACCCCCTTTGGTTTGTCTTCTAATTTCAGTCATGTAAGAACCATCTTCCAATTGTTCAATTCCATTATATCTTCTTCTGTATCTGTTTTCCCAGTCATTTCTCCAATTATACATTCCTGTAAGATAAATGTTATGAGATTCATTGAAATCATAATCAATTGTTGCAGAATAACTTTGACGAAGACGTTGTAATTCATACTGTCTTATCTGATGATCCGAGGTGTAAACGCTACCATCTTTATCATTTTCGTCTAAATATTCCCACTCTGCTTCTACATTATCAGAACGAACTGATTTGTCCAAAATAGACGCACTCATAATTAAGCCCAACTTGTTTTTAGCAAAACGGTTGGAGTAAGTCAATCTTCCTTTAAGGATTGGTTTCTTTGTCAGAAAACTATATCCAGAACCGAGTGTTCCTTGAATATTGGAACCAATTGGCGCCTTTTTCGTCACTAGGTTGATGGAACCACCAATGGCGTCACCATCCATATCAGGAGTAACAGCTTTGTTCAGTTCTATGGTAGAAACCATATCAGCAGGAATCAAGTCAAGCTGAACATATCTCTGTTCCGCTTCCGCAGAAGGGACTCTTTCACCATTAATGGTAATGGAATTCAATTCTGGAGCAGTACCTCTGATGTTTGCGAATCGGGCTTCTCCTTGATCGTATTGTACATTAATACCAGACACTCTTTTCAAAGCATCTCCAATATTTGCATCTGGGAATCTCTCTATTTGTTCACTTGCAATAATGTTAGTGATGTTTAATCTGTTTTTTTGGCTATTCAAAGCTTTTGCCTGCCCTTCCAATCTACCATTAATAACAACTTCTTCCAATTGATTACCTTGATTCATGGTAACGTTTTGTAACAAGGTGTTTTCATTCCCTACAATGATTTCCATTTTTTGATCTCCATAACCTATGTAACTCACAACAAGTTGGTAAGTCCCAGATGGAATATTAAATATTTTGTATTCCCCGTTAATGTCTGTCAAGTCGCTGTAATTCGTTCCTTCTAAGAAGACATGTGCACCTGGAAGGCCTTCTGAAAAATCGTCAAGAATAGCTCCTCTAAGGTTGCTCTGCGCGGTCAGCATTGCAGTGCTCATCAGGAGGAAAGATAAGATTAAGTAAAGTTGCTTTTTCATATTCAGATTGTTTTGGTTTCTAAAAAAGCAAAGGTATTTTGTCTGTGTCTCCTGATTATTTCGGTTTTGCTAAGGGTAGATTAAGTTGAAGTTAAATTAGATGTGGTTGATGTTAAGGAATTGTTTTTCACTTGAGGAAATAACAGGTCACGAACAATTCCAAAAGAACCTATTATAATTCGGGGCAAGAAAGAAACTAATAATAATGGAACACGCTGTCATCCTAAGTCAGCGAGAGAAGTACAAACAAGTTAAATGGAACACGCTGTCATCCTGAGTCAGCGAGAGAAGTACAAACAAGTTAAATGGAACACGCTGTCATCCTGAGCGATCGAGGAACGAGCGAGTCGAAGGATAACAGCAATCTATCCGTTTATATTTCGAGAGTTTACCCTGAGCCTGTCGAATGGGCAGCGGAATCGAGAAATCTAACTCCTTATTAATGAGCTATTTTTCTCGACTCGTAACTCCCTTTTGACAGGCTCTGAGCAGTCCGCTCGAAATACAAAAGGAAATGGAACTCCTGTTCCTCGACACGCTATGCTCGCTCGGAATGACAGGAGTTCGATTCGTTAGACTCATTCAGGATAATGTAGGTCTATCATTAAGTGATTTAGTGGTTCCTGGAAATAAACAACAAAAAAGTTGTTATCGGATTATCGAAATGAAAGCATCGTGACAAAGAAACATCAACTTATTCCTTTTTCTATTCTACTCATAATAAACCCCCACCATCTTCTCCACCCGCTCCTGAAATTGCTTAAAATCTGTCTCCATTTTAATAAAAAACAACTCTCGATACTGATACCCTTCCGAACTAATCAGTACTGATCGCTTCCTAATTTTATCCACCCAACTACTCGCAAACTTTGCAAACTTATCATTGTGTGAAACAATAAATTGCGGAATGTCAAACCCCACAAAAGAAGCACTGAACTTCTCAGATTGGTAAAGCACCATATTCATATAGTTCCCAAATTCATTTAGGTAAATTTTCAATTCCGTCTGTTCAGTCGAGCCGGAACTCTTCTTAACCCCAGTAAGCGCAAGATCCCGTAGGTGTTTGATCAACTTTTCGATGTCTTTCACCAAATGCTCAATGTAAGATTGCTCTGCAAAGGCACGAATAGTAATGCTAAAAATAATCTGTTGATATAAGTTCGCGAACATATTGGAATTCCAAATTTCTGTCACCGGATGCCCATTGTAATATTCCGTCACCTCGTTTCTTACTTTGTGCAATTTGGCATCTATATGTGCATGCTTTGTTATATACAATTGGTTCTCATCCCGATGAAGGTGGTTCCAAACGGAAAATAAGAAATTAAATATGTACTCGTGACCAAAATAGTAAAACACTGGCAACTCATTGGCCAGGTAAGTGAGCGTACTTTGTCCGGGATTGGCCAGTGGTTTTAGGTAAAAGGAAAAACGATCTAAAAAATCATCGCTTGTCTTGGTTTTTAGAAAGGGATGTATAAAAGACACGAAAGGATCGTTACCCAATGCGGTGTCCAAAGAAACGTGAAAGTGGCCAGCCAATTTCATTAATTCAGCAGTGGTCAGCGCCGTTTCTCCATTCATCCTCTTGTAAGTTGCTCCCTTACGGATATTCAAGACATCCATTGTTTCATTCAATACTACATCTGATGATTTCCGATTGGAGAGATAGCGAAAAAACTGCTCTTGTATTTCCTTTTGATCCATTCTATTGATTTTAAGCTTTATGATATACCATCCATTTAGTTTACAATTTATAAACTACGTATTCAAAACTAATGAAATTATTCTATAATAGGTGAAAAAATAGTTTTCAAATTGATAAATAGATCACAAATTGTGTTCAAATGAGGGCTATGTTTGGGGTATAGAAAAGATAGAACTTAAAATCAGCCATTATGAACAGAAGATCCTTTCTCCAAAAAAGCGCCTTGTTTATTAGTCTCTTCGGACCTACTTCTTTACTTGCGCGGTCAAAAAAGAACGACAGCGGATTGACAGTAGATCAATGGAAGACCGTAATCAATTATGCGCGTTGGTGCCCTACCGTTCATAATTTACAGCCGCACCGAGTGAAGATTATTTCTGATAAAAAGCTTGAATTGTATTACGACGTAAATAGATTGTTACCAGAAGGAGATCCAGAGTCTATTTTTGCGATGGTTGCCTTAGGAATTTTCATTGAGCATTTATCTATATCTGCTGCGCCTTACGGCAAAAGTATTGTTATTGATAAAATAGTAGACGAGGTCAGTATTAAAAAGTCGGGCTTGGTTCATTTTGCAGACTTGAAAGTCATCTCAGCTCAAGAAGGCATAACATTGGATAGAGAGCTTATTTTGAAAAGAAGGACTTCTCGTAAGAAGTACAATGGAATGGCGATGAAAGCGAGTACGGGCAAAAAGATAGCTACGGAAGCTAATAACTTTGGCCATCATTTTCAATGGTCCAACAATTCTGATTTTGTGGATTTCATGACCAAGGTAAATCAGGAAACCTTGTTCGAAGACCTAAAGAATGATCCGGTACGAGAAGAACTAGATCGCCTTTTCCGCTATGACCGAAAAACGGCTGAAAAATTAAAGGATGGTCTTTCGGCAAAGTGTATGGGTTTCTCTGGACAATTAATGAAATCTGTTTTCCAAAAACATAAGAAATGGACCAAAGGAATTCGACGACGTTTGCTAAAACAACGATACCTCCAAGCCTTCAAAGGAACGGAAACGATTGGTTGGTTTACGGGAAAATTCAACACCACAACAGATTATCTAAACGCAGGACAAATGTTCGCTAGAACTTGGTTGACATTAACCGCTGAAGGTGCATATTTACAACCCTTCGGTTCATTAATAACAAATAAATCAGCTTATGCTAAAATGCAAAAAGAATTAAACATTCCATCCGGCGATAAAAGGCTTTGGCTAATTTTTAGAATTGGCTATAGTAACACTCCAGCAAGGAGTCATCGACTGGATTTGGATACGATTAATATCAATCAAAAGCTCAATGAAAAGCAAAAATCCGTAGCGTGGAGAACGCGATAAAAAATTTTGCTTTTCATTTAAACTTAGATTTAGATTTATTTACTAACATAAACCTTACAATTATGAAAAATCTAGCAATTGTTTTTTATGCATGGTTAATTGATTCTTTAAGAAAGATAGCGATGCTTTCCAACTCAACAATGAAATTACTATTCTTGCCAGGCTTTGAAAAATTTCGATTTTTCAATGGACGACTCAAAATGCAAGCAGAATATATTAAAGCTGTTCATACCGTTCCGGCTTATGCCGCTTTAGCTAAAGAACAAATTGACGACAATATAATTCCAGAAACTTCTAAGGACTGTTTTGTCAAGCAGTATGCGATTGCAGATCGCTGTGTAGATGGGCAAATCCCCAATAAAGGAGTTGTCATTGATGAGTCTTCTGGTAGCTCCGGTACGCCAACCAACTGGGTACGTGGTGAGCAGGAACGAAAAACAAATATGCGTTTTATTGAATTCGCTATTTCACAAATTTTCGACGACAGTCCGAAAACCATCATTAATGCTTTCGCCATGGGATCTTGGGCTACAGGTGTCAATGTTTCGATGGCCAGTGTGGCTTTTGCCAAGGTAAAATCGACGGGCCCAGATTGTGCTAAAATTCAAGAGACCATTGCCCAATTTGGAAAGGATGAAACCTACATTATCATGGGTTATCCTCCATTTTTAAAATACTTTGTGGACACCACTGAATTGGATTTGAATGAGTATAAAATTGATATGATTATGGGTGGCGAGGCTATGAGTGAAGGATTACGGAGTTACTTAAAGCAGAAAGGCATTCAGAAAATAATCAGTTCTTACGGTGCTTCTGATTTGGAATTGAATATCTGTGCAGAAAATGATTTCACCATTGGTTTACGCCAGTTGTTAATTGCCAACGACTACTTGAAAAAGGACTTACTGATTGATGACAATATCATTCCGATGATTTTCCAATTCAATCCTTCTGACTTTTATATCGAAACAAATGAAGATCAAGAGTTGCTGATTTCTATTTGCCGTCCCGGTTATATCGCTCCGAAGATCCGGTACAATATCAAGGATAAAGGACAGGTCATTCGCTACAGTGAAATGCAGGCTTGGATGGAAAAACATAACATTGATGCTACATTACTCGGGCATTGTCCTACTGACCTTCCATTTCTTTTACATTATGGTAGAGCGGATCAAACGGTTTCATTCTTTGGTTCCAATATTAGTCCAAACGATGTGCAGGAGGTTATTTTCAAAATTCCAGAAATTACAGGAGAAATCAATTCTTTTTGTATTGATGTGCAAGAGGACAAAGACGCTAATAAGCAGCTACGGATTCATTTGGAATCAACGACTAAGCAATTGAAATTCAAATCCAAAGAATGGCAAAAGGCGTTTTTTCAAACCTTGGCGAAGGTGAATCAGGATTTCCGAGAAGCTTTACGTATGCTTCCCAACAGCCAGCATCCAACACTGGTTTTACACGGATTTGGGGAAGGACCTTTTATGGATAGTGACATTCGGATTAAGACGAAGTATATCAGATAGTTTGGGGATTAGAGAAATCCTACAAACAAGGTCATATCCTCGCGATCACAAAGACGTGATTTAGCAAACCTCTTTTCAACTCATAATATTCACTCCTAGTCATTCAGAAAGGAAATGATTCGCTCTTCCTTTTTGGATGACGCTGGAGACAAATTATTCCTCGACTCGCTGCACTCGCTCGGAATGACAAGAGGGCTGCCCCCCGCATTCCTTCTGAGTCTTCCTATAAAAGTAAAATCATATTCTGAAGACAAAATCCATTAAAAACTATTGTCATTCTAAGCGAGCGAGGCACGAGCGAGTCGAAGAATGCAACATCTGAAAAGTCTTCGCGTCTACATAAATGGTACAAATACTGCATGTATACTTTAGATTCCCCCTTTCAAGGGAAAAAATAGTATTTTCTTAACTTTTTGTTTTGTATCAATTTGGTACCTTTGGATACTCAATAGAGTCTAAAAAGGACATCTCACGAATAATATTATACCACAGACGTAAAAAACAGTACACAATGAAAAAGATTATAATCCTTAGCCTTCTCGTTTTAGCCGCTTTTGTTGGGCAGAGTCAGGAAGCTTACACCGCAGAAAATGAAGGTTGGTTGGTTAGCATAGATGAAGCATATACCTTATCTAAGAAAACAGGAAAGCCTATTATGGCCAATTTCACAGGCAGTGACTGGTGCGGATGGTGTAAAAAATTGACCCGAGATGTATTTTCAAAGAAAGATTTCCAAACCTGGGCAGACAAAAATGTGATTCTTTTGGAATTGGACTTCCCAAGAAGAACAAAGTTGCCTGACGACATACGTGAGCAAAACGCTGCACTTCAACAAGCTTTCCAAGTGCGTGGTTATCCAAGTGTCTGGCTTTTTCACCTAGACAAAGATGCAGACAGCGGACAGTTCCAGATAGAAGGTCTTGGTAAAACAGGCTATCGAAAATCTGTAAAGGAGTTCACTAACGATATCGAATCAATGCTCGCGAAATACGAAAAAGGGAAATAAAGCCTTTTTCGAACTATTAAAAAGCCTGAATCTTCATTTACAGAAGATTCAGGCTTTTTTGTTTTGGGAGGAGGGGGTCGACTCTGCCAGAGTCTTTTGTGGCTTTGTGAATGTTGCGGGGAATGTCGCGAGGAGTTGCGACTCCACGCTAATAGGAGTTCGACTCCTCCAGAGTCTTTTGTGGATTTGCGTATGTTGCGGGGAGTTGCGTATGACTCTGGAAGAGTCGAACCTATATTTACCCCGAGCTCCAGCTCGGGGACTATGCGCCTACCTCCCCCGCGAAGACTCTGGAGGAGTCAAACCACCACAAGCCTGGAGTCGCAACTCCAGGCAAAAAACGCTTCCCACCTCTACAGCGAAAAAAATAATTTTCCTACCTTAGAACCTTCTCCATTTCAATTCGTCTTAGTATTACGTCACCCTATATAAATCAAAACCTTACAAAATACCCCTATGAAAAACATCCTTTGCTTCTTAGCTTTCTTTTTCTCCACAACAACATTAGTCCAAGCCGGCGGCATCTCTGGTTCCATCAAAGACATCAATGGTGAGCCCCTCTCCTACGCAACCGTCTTTATCAAAAGCCAATCGACAGGTACCACCACCAACTTAGAAGGAAACTATTCTATTCGTCTGAATAGTGGTACTTACCAAGTGATTTATCAATACTTAGGTTACAAGTCTGAATCGCGCAGAGTAGTTGTTACTAACAATAATTTTACAACCATAAATGTAGTTCTGGAACAGGAAGTCCTTAATTTAGACTTAGTGGAAGTAATAGATGGACGAGAGAATCCGGCCTATACCATTATGCGAAAAGCCATTGCGAAGAGTAGTTACCACATTCAGCAGCTGGATAGTTACGAGACGACGGTGTATATGAAAGGCTCTGGACAACTCTTAAAAGTACCAAGGTTGGTTCGTAAACAACTGGAAAAAGAAGGAGTGGATACGGATCGACTATTCACGATGGAATCTGTCAGCGAATTTAGCTATAAGCGACCTAATACCTATACCGAAAAAGTAATTTCTATAAATTCAAAAGGAGATGCTCAGGATCTAAGTCCCAACGAATATTTGAATGCTAGCTTTTATAACTCTAAGGTAGCTCAGGCCATTTCACCATTGTCTCCAAAAGCTTTCGGTTATTACAAATTTGAGTTGGAAGGTACTTTTTTCGATCAGGGGAAAATGATTAACAAAATCAAAGTTATTCCGCGTAGCAAAGGGGATAATGTCTTTGAAGGTTTTATTAGTATCGTTGAAGAAGAATGGGCGATCCATAGTTTAGATCTGAACACAATTTTACAAGGCATTAAATTTAATGTCAAACAAATTTACGAACCTATTGATGATAAAGCCTGGATGCCTGTTAGTAATACTTTTGTTATAACAGGGAAAATATTTGGATTTGCATTTGAATACAATTACCTCGCTACGGCAAGTAACTATTCGATAGAACTCAACCCAGACCTCCAAGTTGAAATGGTCGTCATCGATGAAACCATCCAAAAAGAAAAGGCTACGGAATTAAAAAAACGTTCTAAAAAGCAAAAGAAAAGAGATGACGAGCTTAGTGCTATCCAACAAAAACTATCCGATGGAGAAGAAATCAGCCGAAAGGATTTACGTAAAATGATGAAGCAGTATGAAAAGCAAGAACGCAAAGAGTCTAAAGAACCAAAAGTAGAATCTAACAAAACATACACCATAGATAGTCTGGCAACAAAACGAGATTCTGTTTACTGGTCAAACATCCGTTCTGTACCGCTTACAGCCCTTGAAATTCGGGGATATGAAATCAGTGACAGCATCGCCATTGTAGAATCTGCTGAGGCAAAAAGTGATTCGGTAAAAACGGCTAAAAAGAACAGGTATATGCCTTGGGACATTTTCTTACCCAGCAGTTGGAAAATAGCAAAAGGTACTTACATTAACCTAGGGTCTCCTCTTTACGAGATAAATTTTAATACCGTAGAAGGTTACAACACCAATTACGACGCCAACCTAACTAAAAGATGGGAGAACAATAACCGTTTTAAAATAGGTGGTAAAATCGCTTATAGTTTGGCTCGGAATAAGGTGACTGGAAAGGGCTACAGTAGTTTTGAATATGGGAAGCCCTTAGAACCGGGCGAATTCAAAATTGAAGGTGGGCAATACCTCAGTCAACTGAGTTCAGAAAACCCCATCTACCCTATTGTTAATACTTTCATGACTTTGTTGTTCAATGACAACTATATGAAGTTATATCAAAAGAATTATATCGCTCTGGATAATGAAAAACTACTTCGCCCCAACTTCCGTTTGAAAACAAAAGTAGAATGGGCCGAACGCATGCACCTCGACAATCAGGATGTTCGCTCCTGGGTCAAAGACAGCAAGGAAGATTTCACCTCAAATACTCCTACCAATTTAGAACTGGGAAACACTTTTTTCGATACACACAAAGCCTTCACCTTGCAGCTCGGCATGGAGTATCAACCTTGGCTTCGTTACTATATAACAAATGGGGAGAAAAGAGTTTCGGAGCGAGTCACTCCTACTTTCTCTTTAAATTATAACAAAGGCATTCCGGACATAGGAAAAAGCAGTACAGACTTTGACCAGATAGAAGTAGGTTTCAAACATCAATTAGAACTCGGTATCCGAGGTATCCTTGGCTTCAACGCTCGCCTTGGACATTTTTTCAACAACGATCAAATGACCTTCTTGGATTACAAACACTTCAAAGCGAATCTCACGCCTTTCGTAACTACTGATCCAATAGAGACTTTCCGCTTGTTGGACTATTATAATTATAGTACAAATAATACTTATTTTATTGGCCACAGTCATCTGCAATTTCGAAAATTTCTAGCTACCCAATTTGTAGAATTACGCTATCTGGGAATCAAAGAAAATATTTTCGTTAACTACCTCAGTACGGATAAGTCACAAAATTATTTTGAACTTGGTTATAGTATAGATAAGATATTCCGGGTCTTTAGACTGGAGTTTGTCACTTCTTACCAAGATTTTAAGTATGAGAATTTTGGGATTCGGGTTGGCATCGCTAGTGGCTTTGGGAATGGGGTTATTTCGGTGGAGTAGATTGGGGGATTAAGGATTAAAAATTAAGGATTAAAAATTGAGGATTAAAAATTGAGGATTCCTGAAGGTGGGTATTGTAGAGGTGGCTTTATTTTTGGGTGAGGGACTTCTCCTCTTGAAGTTTTTTTTACAGACTGAGTACAACCTAACGGTATAACGCCACGAGTTTAGCAAAAGGGAGCACAAATCGCGAAGCGAAGGGGAAGCAAAGTTGCATTTTAATACATTAAACATTAAACATAAAATGAGCAAAATATTTTTCACATCAGACCACCATTTTGGTCACTCTAACATAATAAAGTTTTGTAATAGACCCTTTACAAATGTTGAGGAAATGAATGAGACGTTGATAAAAAAGTGGAATGAAAAGATCAAGCCTGAAGATGAAGTTTATCATATTGGAGATTTTGCAATGACTAAAGACAATGAATTGGTGGCAAATATCTTAGATAAACTAAATGGAACTAAATACTTGATTGTTGGAAACCATGAAGGACCTGCTCTAAACAACCGGAAAAAATTCAAATGGGTAAAAGATTATCATGAGTTAAAAGTAAAAGATTCTGATTGTAAAAATGGCGTTCAAAGAATAATTTTATTCCACTATGCTATGAGAGTTTGGAGAAGTGATTTTAGAGGAACTTGGCATTTATATGGCCATAGTCACGGAAATTTACCTGATAAAGAAGACCGGTTAGCATTTGATATTGGTGTTGACTGCCATGACTTTTATCCTTTATCTTATGATGAAGTAAAGGAAATCATGAAAGCGAAGAAATGGACACCACCTTTTGACAATATAGAAATATAGAAATATAGAAATATAGAAATATAGAAATATAGAAATATAGAAAACCAACTACAGACAATTTCTACGTTCCACAAACTCAGTGAGTTTTTATTTTTGTCATCGTAAAAACAAAAAGCCCCAAATTTATCTTTCGACAAACCCAGGGCGAACCGCGTATAGTTATCTTATAAAACTTTGAGGTTATAACAATATAAATGCGGTTTAAATCAAACCTAAGTAACTAAATTAGTCTCTAAACTTCTGCATGATGTGTTCCATCTGCTTCCCAGCAGCTTCTCGGCCTCCGAGTCCAAATGATAAAGCAACAGCTACAGCCACGGCACCTAGCGTCAAACCAAAAGCGAGATTCACAATGTCATTGGCAATACCCATAGTGCGAAGGGCGATGGCTAAGAATAAGCCAAGGGTAGCTACCCTTGCAAGACTGGCCATAAAGGCATTATTTTCCTGTAAAGCCTTGTAAGCGATACCTGCAATGAAGTTTCCTACAGCCATGATGATCAAGCCAAAGAAAATCTGAGCGGAGAGCTCCAGTAAGTTGTTCAGTATGTTAGAGAACTGAGGGAAATTTAATTTTTCAACACCAGCTACAATTCCGGTAAACATTAGGAAGAAGAATCCGATGTTAGCGATTAATGTAGACAAGGAAGTGTCTTTACCAATGATGTTACTGATGTTCAGGTTAGCCGCCATATCATCTACACCAAAGCCATTCAATAGGTCTTTTACAATTCCGACTAAGAATTTTCCAGCTACATAAAATAGCGTGATGATGATTCCAGCAACCAATACGTTTGGAATGGCAGAAATGAAAGTCGTCAACATTTCCTTGAATGGATCAGAGATAACATTGAGTTGTAAAGTATCCAGAGCCGTGATTAACATTGGAATAAATACAATAACGAATATGATTTTTTTGAAAATGCCACCCAGGTCTGCTTGAGAAGAAAAACCCATTTTAGTAGCATAACGATCGATAGCATCTCCTGCGAAACCAACAACTTCAGAAGCGATAGTTGCTATGATATAACCCGCAAAACCGATGATACCTGCTCCGATGATATTAGGAACGAAGTTCAAAAATTTATTGACCATATTCTTCACGGGGTCAAGTACGTTGTGAACTCCTAACATTTCCAATACGACCAATAACACCACCATCAAAACCAGATAATAGACCAACTTAGCGATAAAACGCTCGGGGCTGATATTTGAGCTTGCGCCCTTGAATATTTTGTTATCTAAATCTGTTTTTTTCAAACCTCCATGAACCAAACGTCTGATGACGCCCGCCAAAAACCAGCCGATAATTAGAACGGCTAATGCGCCTAGAATACCAGGCAAAAAATCACCAACTTGGGTGCTTAAATCATTAAGTATGTTTTCCATTGTTGTGTTGTTTTTAAATAAATTTTTGTTATTTGTTATACTAGTTATAATTACTACTAATTTTTTCCCATGATCTGCCTACCTTCGAATAGCACTATTTAGCTACAGCCAGCCATCTTGATTCAACAGACAACAAACTGTAAAGGGTATCAGAGCTTCGAGGTAGACATGAGATCATAGGGCCTGGCTTAAGGACCAAGTCATAGGGTTATACAGATTTTTTAATAATGTAATAGAAAATACCTCCGGCTGACCGCGCCGAGGCATTTATGTTAGATAGTGTAAAAAATAGGTATGAAAAAACGCCGCAATTGGAGATTTCCCTTCTCTTTCCGGCGATATGTTGTTAAGACGATGTTAATTTGAAAAGGTAACAGGACGTAGTAATATTTTAGGAAAATAATTTAAACTTATGAATATCGAAGAATATCGTGACTATTGTCTATCAAAACCAGGGGTAACCGAATCCATTCCGTTTTCGAAACTACCTAATGTGTTGGTTTTCAAAGTTCTCCATAAAATGTTTACGGCTACAGACATTTCGAGCTTTGATGGTTTTAGTATAAAATGTAAACCAGAGACCATTGATGAGCTGAGAGCAGAGTATCCTGCGGTTCAGGAACCTTCTTATTTTAGTAAGAAACATTGGAGTAATGTTGTTATGGATGGTTCGGTTCCGGATAAGTTACTTTGTGAGTGGTTGGACACTTCTTATGACTTGGTCGTTGCGGGTATGACGAGGAAGATGCGGGAGGATCTGGAAAAATATTGATTATTCATTATTTCAAACTAATATAGTTTATTCCAATTAACTTTATAAATTGGAGTAAGTAAGGTCTAAATAAAACCTGAACAACACTGCAGATATTCCTTCTTCAAAAAGCGCACAAATAACTTCACCTCTTTCCTTTTGTCTGGTGGATCTTGTACTGATCCATGCACCCACAGATCAGTACATCCTCTAATAAATTCCAAGTTAACAATACATTCCCGAGATATTGGGAGACTAGTTTCTCTCATCTGATCAGATTCGACTTATCTGTAAGACTACAGTTTCCATCCAAGATACAGACCAGACCATTAAAGGATCTCTAATAGGATCATCAGCATGGATGTACCGTTCAAGGTCGAATGTGCATTTCTGTCGACAAATGTTTTCTGATTAATCTGCCAAATGTATTTTCTCTAAATGACGATGGGAATAACAGCCTCTTTAATTTGTTTACGAGATCAAATCCGATTCAACATATTCAGCGCTTGAAAATTTTCGATAAATGAGCGGATTGATTTCCCAAAGAAATCATTTTCCACCTAAATATCTAATCAATAACGGAGGAGACATCTAATTAGCAGAAAACCAGCGCTTTATCAATATTTTTATTTCTCGTCTGAGACATATCCGTAAACTAAATATTGAAAGAGAGACATAATAGTAAAGATCTGAATGATTTCCGTAAGCCTTAGGCTGATTTGTTATATACCTTGTTCATATCAACAAAAGCGATACTATAATTTCTTTAAAAGAGGTTTCGCTAGATACTTATAAAATACAATAGAAGAACCTTTATTCACAGAATTAATACAAGAACATATGCGCTATCAATTTATAGATAAAATACGTCAGCTTGAAATGGGAAAACGGATTGTAACGATAAAAAACATTACAATCTCTGAAGATTTTTTTGAAGAGCATTTTGTAGGTTTTCCAGTCATGCCAGGTGCGCTACAAATAGAAGCTATCGCTCAGGCATGTGGTGCATTAGTAGAAATCTCCTCAGGCTATGAATCGTTTTCGATTTTATTGATGGTAGAAAAGATGAAGTTTAGAAAATTGATACATCCGGGTGATCAAATGGTAATCACCGCCACTGTTTTATCTCAGCATGATGACTCTGCTCTGTTTGAAGCCAAGATCGAAGTGGACAATAAAGTGATGACCGTCGGTAAAATGATGGTTGGTGTTCTTCCGCTTAACGACAAAAAAATGGATGTTTCAAAAATAATGGAAGGGTTGAAAGGCTATTATAAGTTCTTATTAAGAGATACAAAAATAATAGAAAACCTTAACAATTCAATTGCAAAAATAAATAAAATATGAATAACTCCAATCGTGTTGTGATCACAGGCATTGGCATTCTATCGCCTTTTGGAATTGGTTCTGATTTATTTTGGGATCAGTTACAAAATGGTTGTTCTGCGGCAAAGGAGATTAATACTTTTGATGCTTCTGCAATGCCTACCCGTTTTTGGGCGAATGCACCACAGCGCAATGAAGCACTAAATGAATTTGTTGTTCCCAAAAAATCTTCAAAATTATTGACTAGGGCAGGCCGAATGGCAGTGATCGCCGCAGAAGAAGCAGTACAACAATCCGGAATTGATTTCTCAGCTGTCAATCATTCCAGAGTTGGTGTTTCAGTAGGTACAGGTGGCATAGGTCTTATTTCGGGGGATTTACCAAAGACTATGGTTTCTAAAGTACATGGCCATAATACCGGATCTTTGACTTATGAAGAGGAAGGCGTTTATTGGAAGGAATTGTTTGACAGTACTTCACCACTACTTTCTTTATTGGCTATTCCCAATTCTATTTCTGCTCATTTATCTATCCGGTATAAGGCGCAAGCTAATTGCCAAACAATCACTACAGCTTGTACATCTTCCAGCCAGGCAATAGGTGAAGCATTTCATAAAATAAAATTTGGACTTAGTGATGTGATGATCGCTGGAGGAAGTGACTCAATGACCGATCCCAACAGTTTGTTATCATTTGGGTTACTAGGTGTATTATCTACCAACAACGCCAACTTTAAATCAGCCAGTAAACCTTTTGACCGGGATCGAGATGGTTTTTTATTAGGGGAAGGAGCAGCCTTTTTCATTTTAGAAAGCCTTAGCCATTGCAAGGAAAGAGGAGGCATCCCTTTGGCTGAAATTACAGGTTACGGCACGGCCAGTGATGCTTATAGATTGACAGACGAGCCCGACGATGGACATGGAAGTATTGCAGCTATGCAAGCGGCATTGAATGAAGCTCAATTGAATCCTGAGAATATTTCTTACATCAACGCACATGGCACTAGCACCATGATGAATGATCGAATAGAAACATTTGCCATCAAAAAAGTTTTTGGAGAACAAGCTTACAAGATTCCGGTTAGTTCAAACAAATCTATGATCGGGCATCTAGTGGCAGGAGCAGGAGCGATAGAGCTGGGAGCCTCTGTTTTATCAATACAAAACAAGGTAATTCCACCGACCATTAATTTAGAAAATCCCGATCCAAATTGTGATTTAGATTATGTACCCAATACCGCACGTGATGCAAACTTGAAATCCATATTGTCTAACTCATTTGGGTTTGGAGGACAAAATTCTTGCTTAATTATTGAAGCCATTTAATAAAGGAAATAAGGTAGATGTGGTCCGCCCGTTCCGGTACGAACTGGCTTGCCATTTACGCGAACAGCGGGAGAACTCATTTACCCTATCCAATTATTACTAATCGAAAATTAAAAACATTAAAATTATGGTAATAGCAAAAGAAATTGAAAACCCCGTCAGAACTATTATTGCAAAGTCTTTAATGATTCCAGAAGATGAAGTGCTTTTACATTCTAAGTTATTAGTGGAACTAGAAGCGGAATCAATTGACATCCTTGACATTAGATTTGGAGTGGAGCAGCACTTTGGAATAAAGTTCAGTAATGAAGAGATTAAGAAAAACTTGCAAAGAATTGCTACTGAAAAGGATATAACTGAAAAAGATATCCCCAAGCTATTTACGGTAGAAAGTATTTGTAAGTATGTTGTTCATAAATTAACGCAAAAGAATGAAAAGCAATAGTAGCAGTAAAAAAATTTTGATTACAGGAGGTACTCGTGGCATCGGAAAATCGACAGCTCTATACCTTGCTAAAGAATCGGCTAGTACTTTTTTCATCAATTATTTGGAAAATGATGAAACTGCAGCGGCTATCCAGACAGAACTGGAATCAATGGGAGCTCATGTTGTTTTATTGAAATACAATATGGCATTTGCGGAAGAAGTAATGGCCATGTTTAAAGTAATTAAAGAACAAACAGATCAGCTCGATTTCTTTGTGCATTGTCCGGCAGTGACCTCCTTTAAACCGCTTTGTAAAGTGAAATCAAACCAGTGGGATTTGACGATGAACGTCAATGCGAGATCCTTTTTACAATGCACACAAGGTTGTATTCCCTTAATGCAAAATGGTGGACAAGTGGTAGCAGTCTCCAGCACAGGCAGCCGGAGATACACGCCAAATTACGGAGCACTAGGTGTTACTAAATCAACATTAGAAGCCGTGGTGCGTTATCTGGCAGTTGAATTGGCAGAGCGGAATATCCGAGTGAATGGAGTAACTGCAGGTCTGATAAAAGGTAAGTCTGCACCTCCTTTTCCTCAGTTGGAATCAATCATGGAAGAGACCTTAAAACGCACACCTGCTGGTAGGCTTGGAACACCAGATGATGTAGCAGAAATTATCCATTTTTTGCTAACCCGAGCGACTTGGATGTACGGACAAAATATCCTGATTGATGGAGGATATTGCCTGACTTAAATAACTACAAACCAGTTAATCTATGAAAATATTAAAAAATAAAATTGCATTTGTTTCCGGCGGATCGCGAGGTATTGGTGCTGCTATTGTGAAAAAACTTAGTGAACAAGGAGCAGATGTGGGGTTTTCCTATCACAGTAATTTAGCGGCAGCCAATGAAACAAAAGTTCAAGCATTGGCATCTGGTGGAAAGTGTGAAGCCTATCAATATGATTGTGCTGTTCCAGAGCAAGTTGATACGGTCATGAATGCTTTTATGGAGGAATTCGGAAGGATTGATATCCTGATAAATAATACCGGAATAATCAAAGATAACTTAGTAAGCCTCATACCAAAAGAGGAATGGGATGCGGTTATCTCTGTTAATTTGACCGCTGCTTTTTTACATACTCAGTTGGCTATAAAATCAATGATTCGCCAACGGTCAGGAACCATTGTTAATATTAGTTCAACCTCCGGTGTTTATGGTAATGCTGGACAAGCTAATTATGCGGCTTCAAAGGCTGGCTTGATCGGCTTTACAAAATCTATTGCCAAAGAAGTGGGCTCCCGAAATATCCGATGCAACGCCATTGCTCCTGGAGTTATCGAAACAGAAATGACTGAAGACATTCGGGAACAGACTGGCCCAGAACTAATGAAAATGATGGCACTACGACGGTTTGGCACACCAGATGAAGTGGCTGAGGTTGCGCTTTTTTTATCTTCAGATCAATCCCGATATGTTACTGGTCAGGTGATAAATGTTTGTGGGGGGATGCATTAGATATAGAACTACTAAATAACAGTTGGCCTCTGCAATTACAAGAATCTTCCCCTCTCTAATCAATTTAAACATTAGTAGAAGTCTTTTAAATTTTAAAAACTTACAACATGAAAAAGTTATCATTTTGGGCGCTCTTCAATCCCACAAAAACCATCGCTATTCTGTTCGTACTACATACCTTTTTGGCAGTGCTGGCTTTTAATTTAGGTGTATTATTATTCGCAGAAGATATCTTACTTCCTAAATCACTTATTCATGGAAGCATTGTTTTGTATCTGCTTGCTCATTTTTTTTACCCTATAAAAAGGGCGCGGTATAAATTTTGGAAGTCAAATTATGTCCGACAGAAAATACTCGATGTAACTATTGTAACAGCTTGTCTTGTAGCGATAACGACCAATACTAATATAGAAGCCAACGCTGCTTGGAATGCAGGAGAAGATCCTGCTGGTTTCGTTCAAACAATTGTTTACAAGAATAAGCCGGCAATTGTTGAAAAGCCGAAAGGTGGCGTCTTTAAAAGCTTTTGGAAAAACAGAAAGCAACAAAGAAAACAACGCAAATTGTTAAAAAAGAAGTTTAGAAAATTTGTCAAAGGCATAAAAACAGATAATAACAATAACAATAGTCAGAAAATAACTGGGGTTCTTCTTTTAATGGCACTCGGAATCTTCGCAGTCGCGGCGGTAGCTTGTACGTTGGTTGCGGCTGAAGCTGGTTTTTTGATACTCCTAATTTTAGTTGTAGGATGGACTTTGGTCTTAGTTTTTGGAATTAAAAGTATAAGAAGATTGAAAGGTATAAAACCGAAAAACTATAAGCCTGCTACCAATGGTAATTAGCTCAATAACATCAGTCTAAATAAAACTATATTAGCTAAAACAGTAGTGTGGCAAAATGTTTATTAATTCCAGTCCTTACATTGGGGAGTACGAAGCTTATTTTGAACCCGCCTGACTGGCAAGGGGGCAGGTTTCGTACTCCTACAAAACGAAAAATAGAGGAAGTAAATAAGAAGAGCTCCATACATTCAAACACAATTTCGTCCTAATAAATTCGCCAATTTATACACCACCCTAGCTCCAACATTCCCATCCCACTCCCCTTCTCCAGCTACTTCGCAAACATCAAAACCAATCAAATCGCGGCCGGATGCTATAATTTGGCGAAACAGATAAAACACTTCTTGTAGCTCAAAACCACCCGGCACCGGCGTCCCCGTCCCAGGGCAAAGCTTAGGATCCAGTCCATCAATATCAAAGCTTATATAGACTTTTTGCGGAAGCGCTTCTACCATTTTTGCACAAAGCGAAGCAAAGGTTCCGCCTCTAAACATATGTGTCCGAATATCTTTTTCATAAAAAACCTGAACCCGATCATCTTCTTTTGCGAAAGCAATTTCTTCCTCACAATAATCTCGAATACCAACTTGCACTAGTTTTGTTATCTGTGGCAATTGTAAAGCATTATAAAAAACAGAAGCATGAGAATACACAAACCCTTCATAGGCTTTTCGCAAATCCATGTGCGCATCTATTTGTAGAATACCGAAGTCCTCATGACGCTCTGCCAGTGCTTCTAAAAACCCTAGAGGTGTACTGTGATCCCCTCCGACTAACCCTACTAGTTTTCCTTTTTCTAACAAGGTGTTTGTTTCTGACTTTACCCATTTTTTCAAGTCCAAACAAGCTTTGTTTATCGCGCTTCTCCGATTTTCCATTTCAACTTCTTTCCCTGTGGAACTCCCCATTTCTAACCATTCGATATAGTCCAATGCCTCGGCTCGTAGTTCTTTATTTCGTGAATACCATTCTTCACTAGCTCGACGCATAAACAAGCCAATTTTCCAAGCGTCCGGAACATCTTCATCGTACAAATCTAATTGCGGCGAAGCCTTTAGAATATTCTCCGGACCATTAGCGGTTCCATCATTATAAGAAACGGTAACATCCCAAGGAACAGAAAATAACACTACATTCGCATCTTCCTCTTCAAATGGCAATCCGATGAAGTGATTGTTATTGAGTCCGACACCAGAGGGGTTGAAGGAAGCTATTTTTTCTTGTTTATTCATCGCTATAATTGATCAAGAATATTAATACCCCAGAATATCCAACATAGAATCTGGACCTTGCTCCTCCTTATATAAAACATCTGTCAGGCTGCCCTTTTCATCCCGATCCAATAGAACGTGTTTTGGTGAAGGGATCAAACAATGCTTAATACCACCATAACCACTTATGGAATCCTGATAAGCCCCCGTGTGGAAAAAACCAACATACAATGGTTCTTCATCCGACGGATCATAAGCAGGCATGAAAACCTGATTTTCGTGGACCTCCGAGTTGTAGTAATCCGAGTTGTCACAACTGAGGCCTCCGATATTCACACGCGTATATTCGTTGTACCATTTATTAACAGGCAGTAAAATAAACCGCTGCGCTATGCCCCAACTGTCAGGAAGAGTATTCATCAGTGAGTTGTCAATCATGTACCAAAGCTCAGAATCGTTCTGTTTCTTTTGACCGAGTACGGAGAAAATCACCGCACCACTTTCTCCAACCGTATAAGATCCAAATTCTGAAAAAATATCTGGTTCTTCAATTTCTTCTTCATCGCAAGCTTCTGCAATCAAATTTACGATTTCTTTGATCATATATTTATAATCAAATTCAGAACCGAGTGAATTCCGAATGGGCATGCCTCCTCCAATGTTGATTGAATTCAGGTTGGGGCAAACTTTTTTGAGTTCACAATAAAGCTTAATTGCCTTTTTCAGTTCTCCCCAATAATAGAGGCTGTCTCGTATTCCTGTATCGACAAAGAAGTGAAGCATCTTGACTTCAAACTTTGGATTGTTCGCTATTTTCTCTTGATAAAAAGAAATTAATTCTGAATGGCGAATTCCTAAGCGGGAAGTATAAAAAGGGAAATTGGGTTCTTCTTCAGTTGCTACTCGTAATCCGATTTGAAGTTTCTCATTACAAACCTCATCAAAAGCTTGTAGCTCTTCCATATTATCTAACACTGGAATTACGTTTTCATATCCCTCTTCTATTAAGCCTACAATTTTGTCAATATAGCCTTTGGGCTTAAAACCATTATTAATTATAAATTCGGACTTTGTAAGCTTTCCTTTTTGCTCCAGTTTGCGAATGAGATCAATGTCAAATTCCGAACTGGTTTCCAGATGCGCGCCATGCTCGAGCGTTTCGTCTAATACATAGCTGAAATGATTGCTCTTTGTGCAATAACAGTAGTAATATTTTCCGCTGTAGCCTTTGACTTTCATGGCCCGGTTAAAAAGATTTCGGACTCGCTTAATCTGTAGTCCAATTTTAGGTAAGTAGGTAATTTTCAAAGGAGTCCCGTATTTCTCAATAAGGTATTTCAAGGGGATATCATGGAATGTTAGATACCCTTGCTCTATATCAAAACCTTCTTGTGGGAAGTAGAAGGTTTGATCGATGAGGTCAAAATATTTATTCGCCACTTATACTTTTAGATTAAATGTTAGGGTTCAAAGTTGATTGTGTTCGTAATCTGGGGTAAACCCTTTTAATGATTTTCAAATTAAAAAACCAAGATAGTAAAAATGCGAGGAATTTATCAAAGGAAATTCAGCTGTAATAAATTATCCATTATGGGATAATCTCTTTTTCCTTTTTCGCTCTCTAAACAATCCAATTATTAAGCCTAAGAACCCTATTAGAAAGCAAGATATCAACCAGAAAAAAAGGTCATATCTCTCAACAGATAATCGGTAGGTAATCGTAAAAGTGAATAAAATCAAACCAATGATTTGCCAACAATAATCTTTCTCTAGTCTAATGCTATTATCTATGTCTGGAGGGAAATTAAATAATATTTTAAGCTCATTCCACTCCCAAATAAGGAGTAATAAATTCGCGGCCAACATGAGCCCAGTTATTACTGGAGTATAAGCGAAATAATAAGATAAAGTTATGATGAAGATGTTTACAATAATTGGAAAGTTAAATATTGCGCCAAGTTTAGAAAATCGTTGTGTCATCAACAAAAATCCAGCTATTAATTGGCAAACTCCTATAAACTGCCAATACAATCCAGATTGGTACATCGTCTCAAAAAAATGCCATGCACTGTTTATTGGGTTCAATGCCCCGCTTTCAGAGGTAAACCGATTTCCTTTAATTTTTATTAGGCTAGCAAAAACAAATGCTCCTCCTATTAAATACCTCGTATAAATAATGAATATTTGAGGCAAAATCTTTTGTTTAATTTTATTCATAGCTTATCCTTGATTAATTTTGGTATTTCGCAAAACAACTTAAATCCAGTTTGACAAAAATGCAGATTTATGCTCCTATTTTAAGTAGACGATCAAGATAAACATTCGTTACGCTAGGGCCACCAAGAATAAGAAGTAAAAAACGCTGCGCCTTGCATTATCTATCATTTCCAACTGCTTCGGTAAAATTCCAAATAATCATTTTATCCTTAAACAAAACAGAGCCTGATGCAAAAACGCATCAGGCTCTGTAGTAAGAAGAAGAAAGAATCTCATGTGACTTACTCCACCTTCGCCAACTTCAAGGCCTCGCTCACAAAACCATCCGCCTCAATCTGAGCAATATAAAGTCCTTTAAAAATCAAGTCATCAATAATAATATTCCCGCTACGATTAGCCAAAGGCTTCACACTAACGACCTTCCCCAAAGCATCATAAATTACTAACCGCCCTTCGGTAAAACCTTCCGGTAAATCATAATTTATGCTAAGAACGTTAGTAAACGGATTAGGGCTAGCCACCATCTTGTAATCCGTGTTTATATTGCTATTGCTAACTACAACCAACTCACCAGAAATTTGAAAGAGATCAACAGCAACTTCCAATAAGTGTCCATTGTTATCGATCAACTGATCGCTGGTTTCAAATTCAATGACCATGTTTTCTGTGAGTTCTATTTCATCAGCCACATCAAAAGTATAAGGCCCCTCCCAACCATTTGTGTTTTGACTGACCGTTAACAACGCTACGGTATCGATCCCATTACTTATCCGGACTACAAATTCATCGTTTGGATTTCCGTTTCCTCCTCCATTTACAAACCAGGCATAGAAAGATAAGATTGGATTTTCATATTGAGCCAAGTTCATCATAGGAGAAGTCAATATCGTATTTCCATTATCTACATCATCATTACCAACGCCCAATGACATTGCATTTCCGGTCACGTAGCAACGGTTACCAATATCATTATTGATGTCGTCTTGAGGATTAAAGGCTGTTCCATTGTTACTGATCGTTCCAAAAGGCTCTCCTCTCTCCCACTCTCCCGTTGATGCAGAACCCGAAACAGTCCATCCCTGATTGACAACAAACTCATCGCGATAACCTCTATCCAGTTCAAAAACTAAAGTATTGTCATCAGCCAAAGAAGAATAATCAATCGCTTTTGTCAAATGTCCCCAATTTCCAGCCGCCATAAGGTATTCTCCTTGGGTTAACTCCGGCAATAAAAAAGAACCATCGGCTTCCGTTAAAAGAGAAAAACTAAAATCATCATTGTATACTTCGACTCCTGCGTTTGGAATACTCTCTCCAGTTAAAGCGTCTATCACCTGCCCACCTACGGCGAAGGTTGGCAGTTTAGATAAAGCTACATCCTGAATCACTAGTAATCCATTATCCAATTCTAAGGAAAATGTTTGAGAAACATAACCAGCGGCGGAATAAATAACATCATAAGTTCCAGGCACAGCCAATCCTGTTTTATAATCTCCAATAGCATTTGAAGTTCCTTCATGCAACTCTGTAGTTACAATTTCTATCGATGCATTGTTGATAGCAGCTCCTGTTCCTGCATCTGTAATATTTCCTTCCAACCAACAAGCCCGAACATAATTCGGTTCGAGAACATACAATCCATTTCCTATATCAGAAATCAATATCAAACCTGATGGCAAATAGGGATAAGCTCCCCAGGCACCATTGAAACCGGTGTTGGCAGGAATGTAAGTATCAAAGTTTCCAACCTCAATCAAATTTTCAGGATTAGAGCCATCCACAACGATACAACCATCTGAATAATACGATATGATGATCCAATCATTCCAAACGTGCACATTATGTGGAATCACACCATCGTTTAATGTAATTAATGGTTTGAATAAATCCAGCGTTTTAATATCTGTAGGGTCTGAAACGTCGTAGGAGCCAATAGGTGCATTCGCCAATTCATCAGTCGTAAACAAAACATTTCCAGCATCATTCAACCAAGCATTATGTGTAAAGGCAAAATCAGTTTCCTTCTCCCCCATATATAGGGTATTTCCCTTATTCGTCACGTCATAAATACTAAATACACCTGCATTGATTTCAGAGGAGTACATAATATTCTCTCTGGTATAAACATCGTGTGAATAAATCGGAGGCCCTGCACCAGCCACTGTTGGCGCTCCAGGGTCAGTTGCACAATCGATATAAATCAATCCTCCATTATTCAGATTGCAACCGGCGAGATAAGCATAACCAAATTCATCAATCCAAATATTGTGACATCTCTCTAAAGTTCCTAGACTTCCAAAATCTGTCATTTGAAAGCTGGTAATCGAATCAGGTAAATGTGTCATATCAATTACCGTAAGTCCATCCGAACCTTCATCCGTGGTAACATAAGCAAAAGTTCCCCAGGTTTTAATATCCCTCCACATAGAATTAGCACCTGGTACATAGGCCACCTGAACGGGGTTCTCCGGATCTGCTAAACTGACAATAGAAGTACCATTAGTAGCTCCTACCAAGGCATATTCCGTTGAGTCAGGAGCAACATAACCCCAGATGTCATTTAAGTCCTCGTTATAATCTAGGTCAGAAATATAGCTTACGTTGAGTTGAGCAATAGCCAATTGTGCAGTGACAATTAGTGCAAAAATTGTAATTAGATTCTTAATCATTTTCCTTTTATATGTCTGTTAAAAAATAGTAAACACAATAGCCTTTAGGACATTGCTATTGCAATTGTCATTTTAGGACTATCATTAGCTTTTAAAATTGGTTATCTGTGAGGAGTCACAAAGATAGGAATTAAAAGTTTAGTTACGTTCCATTTTAATCACAGACAGCGTCAAACGGGAGACACAAATTAGCTTATTATCTTCATTATGAATTTCAATGGACCAAACGTGGACTGTTCGCCCGACCCGAATTGGACGCACAGTTCCAGTGACCAGCCCGGATCGCACCCCTTTCAGATGATTTGCATTGATCTCCAAACCCACCACTCCTTCTTTGCTAACGTCCGCCAAACAAAGCATTCCCGCCACCGAGCCCATCGTCTCTGCCAAGGCTGCAGAAGCTCCACCATGCAAAAGTCCGAAGGGCTGGTGTGTCCGTTTATCCACCGGCATTGTTGCTTTGAGGTAATCGTCTCCGATTTCTACCCATTGAATACCAATATGCTCCCCTAAAGTATTTGTAGATATATTGTTGAGTCCTTCGAGTGTAAAAGGTTGTTTCCAAATCATAAGCTGTCGTTTTTTTCGCAATTAATCGTTAATTTTCAACCCCTTCTCCCAAGTAAACTAGAAGAAAACAGCTGATTTATTTTATTCAAAATCTTCTTCATCCCCCAAATTCAACCGTGCTCCAGCTAATTCATTTAAGCTGTGCTGGTCCCCTTGTTTTTTAGCAATGGCCATTCCGGTTGTATAGGTTTGGAAAGCTTCCGTTGCTTTTTCGAAATGTTCGTAGAGTTTTCCCAGATGATAGTAGGTCCCGATGTATTCAGGATCCTTACTTAAGAGTTGGAGGTAGTAGTCTAACGCTTTTTCCATTTCATTCGCCTTTTCATGTTCTTTGGCGATGGCGAAGAGGAGGAAGGAATCGTTTGGGAGTTCTTTTTGGAGCTGGAGGAGTTGGTTGAGTCTGTTGGTCATACTGTTTTTTTCGATCCCCAAGTAGATATCGGGGCTAATTGATGATTCGGTTCTTCCAGAGTCTTGTGCACCTTGGCAGGAAGTGCTTCTGTTTTTTAATGAAAGATGCTTTGTAACTTGCGAGCATCTTTTGCCTTTTTATAGAACATTTTTTTAGTTGTATGGTTCTGTTTTAGAAGCTTTTAGCTAAAATTCGCTATTATCTTAGGATTTTCATCCTTCTAGTGAATCATACAATAAGGCATAAGTACAGCAACCTAAAGAAATCTCCTTCGTAACACCCTATTAAACAATATCTTACACATAGGAATTATTCCTTTTTTCTGAACTTAGATTGCTTCGCTTTTTAACTTTAAAAATCCTATATTTGCAGCGTTTTTTGAAAAAGAGGCTTTGAATTCATCGGTATTATTCACCATTTATTTTCAAGATTGCTCTCTGACTTTCACACTATTTTGATCTCAGGGTCACAAAATTAAAAATTATCTCGAATGAAGTTACTCGTTTGTGTAAGTAAAACACCAGATACTACCTCTAAAATTGCCTTTACAGATGGCAATACTACTTTTGATACCAACGGCATTCAATACATCATGAATCCTTATGATGAATGGTATGCTTTAGTAAGGGCCATCGAATTGAAAGAACAGCTTGGTGCAGGTTCTGTTACTACAATTATGGTTGGCGAAGCTAGCGCAGATGTGGTTATCCGAAAAGGATTAGCCATTGGTGCAGATGAAGCAGTGCGCATCGACATGGCTCCTAAAAGTGCAATGGCCGTTGCTCAGCAAATTGCAGCTTATGCAAAAGAACAGAGCTTCGATATGATATTTTTAGGTAAAGAAACCATTGACTATAATGGCGGAGAAATCGGAGCTATGGTCGCAGAACTATTAGACTTACCTTTTATTTCTTTCGGAACTAAAATGGAAGTAGCTGGTAACACGGCTACTATAAACAGAGATATTGAAGGAGGTAGTGAGGTATTAGAAGTAGATACGCCTTTCGTTATCAGTGCAGCTAAAGGTTTGGCAGAACAAAGAATTCCGAACATGCGTGGAATCATGATGGCGAAGAGAAAGCCATTGAACGTCATTCCTCCTGTGGAAGTCACTGATTTGGCTACCGTTTCCTCTTATGAATTACCTGCTGAAAAATCGGCGGTAAAAATGATCGATCCAGAGAATATGGAAGAGTTAGTAAGACTACTTCATGAGGAAGCTAAGGTGATTTAAAAGGTTTTGCCTGGGCAGTCCCCCCTTTAGGGCTAGGGGTAGCACAGTCAAAATCCTTGAAATTGAGTAGGAAAGAAACTTAATTGAGCCCTTCTTACATTCATTATTTTAAAAAAAGTAATCTTAAACGATATGATATTAATTTTTGCAGAAAGCACTAAAGGAAAATTTAAGAAGTCTATTTTGGAAACTGTTACCTACGGCGCTAAACTAGGCCAAGCAATGGGTAAAGAATGCGCCGCCATCGTTTTAGGTGTAGCCGATAATGCTGGAGATCTCGGTACCTATGGCGCCTCTAAGGTCTATCAGGTAAATGGCGACTTTGCCAACTTCGATAGTCAGGTTTATAGTCAGGTTATTTCTAACGCCGCCAAGCAATTGGGAGCAGAAGTCGTTTTACTGAGCAGTACCGCTAATGGAAAATCACTTTTTGGAAGAATCGCCGTTCGTCTGGAAGCGGGTGCTGTTTCTAACGTAAATGCCTTACCAGATGTCAGCAATGGCTTCAAAGTAAAGAAAGGAGTATTCTCTGGAAAAGCAGTTGCAGAATATGAGGTCAACTCTCCAGTAAAAGTACTTTCTGTAATGGGAAATGCCATTCCGCCTGAAACAATGGGTGCAGCAGTAGCCGTGGATGCTTTAGATATTGAAGTGCCGGCTTCTAAAATTAGAGTGAAAGAAGTTAAAACAGTAGAAGGTACTGTTCCATTGCCAGAAGCAGAATTGGTTGTTTCCGCAGGTCGAGGGATGAAAGGGCCTGAAAACTGGGGTATCATTGAAGAATTAGCTAATATCCTTGGTGCAACAACGGCATGCTCACGACCAGTAGCCGATACTGGATGGCGCCCTCATCACGAACACGTTGGTCAAACGGGTGTTGCTATTCGACCAAACCTGTACTTCGCCATAGGTATTTCAGGAGCCATTCAGCACTTGGCTGGTGTCAACAATTCCAAAGTAATTGTAGTCATCAATAAAGACCCCGAAGCTCCATTCTTCAAAGCAGCAGATTATGGTATTTGCGCCGATTTATTCGATGTGGTTCCTAAGTTGAACGCCGCAATGAAGAAGTTTAAAGAGGCTGGATAGAGAGAATCTACCTAAATGGCACTCCATTAGCAGGTAATCATAAACGTTATTTAACAAAGTATGGAAGTAAAAAATCCTGCGGGAACGTAACGAAAAGTACTTCGACGGCGTTTGATAACTAATACTATGACCAGGTAATTAATTTTTTGTACTTTTAATCACCAATGTCATGAGCCAAATTAAAATATCATAGTCAGCATATGAAAAAAATAGAATTAGATATTGTTGCTTTATCTCATAGCGTTACCCAATCACACAATTATGCAGTTGTGTTAGGAGAACAAGAGGGATCCAGAAGACTGCCTATCGTTATTGGTGGCTTCGAAGCACAAGCCATAGCGGTAGCCATGGAACGAATGACCCCTAATCGTCCTTTGACCCATGATCTGTTTAAAAATACTTTAGACACTTATCAAGTTGAACTAAAAGAAGTCATCATCAATAACTTATTGGATGGTATTTTTTACGCTCGTCTCATTTGTATACGAGATGGGGAAAGTGTAGAAATCGATTCTCGTACTTCCGATGCTTTAGCAATGGCAGTTCGTTTCAACTGCCCAATTTACACCTACGAATTCATATTGGATGCAGCTGGTGTTATTCTGGAAGATCCGGAAGAAGGAGCCCCAAAAGCTGCGGGCTCAGATAAAGCGCCTAAGAAGCGACGAAAAAAGGCTACAGCTACTACCTCTTCAAAAAATAAAGGACTCTCTTCTTATTCTGATGGTGATCTGGAAGAAATGCTTGAAGAAGTGCTTGGAAAGGAAGACTACGAAAGAGCGGCTGAAATTCGTGATGAACTGAATAAGAGAAAAGGTGGCGCACAGTAGGATTAACTTAAGCGTAAACGGTTAACCTAAACTTCCCACTTTGTCGAGAAATAAAAAAACATCTGATGTTATCCATCAGATGTTTTTTTTATAACTATTAACGCTTAACTTCTCACTTTCACTAGTCCAATACGCATGACTCTAGGAGGAGTCGAACCATTATTTTTTACTCCGAGATCAGCTCGGAATTGCGAGAAGGAACTCGTAGCCTACAGAAAGTCTACCTTTCCAGAGTCCAAGTTGTAATAACCAGCAACCACTTTCACCGTACCATTATCTACAGCACCTTTAATAATTGCTGATCGGTCGCACAACTCTTTTACAGTCAATTGAGCATTAATTTTTACGATTTCATTTACCGTTGCTCCTTCTGGTGCAGCTGCTATGGCAGGTGTAATATGGGAAAGCAAATGATTTAGGTTATGTCCATTGTCACCTCCTTTTGTAGCTGCAGTAACGGCTCCACAAGCTTGGTGTCCTAAGACTACAATCACTTTACTACCGCAATGTGCTACGGCATATTCCATACTGGCAATCGAAGAATTATTAGCAATATTTCCAGCTACACGAACAACGAACAACTCTCCCAGTCCGGTATCAAATGCAAGTTCAGGCACTACTCTACTGTCAGCGCAGCTAAGAACAATGGCATAAGGTTCTTGTCCACCCGTAAGGTTTCCTCTTCGAGAGCTGTCCTGTAACTTATTGTCTAGCTTGTCTGCTACAAAACGGTCATTTCCGTCTTTTAATCGTTCTAAAATGTCTTGTTGTGTCATACTGATTGTTTTATTTTCGAATCGTTATTAATTGAACTATAATTTGATCAACAAAGTCTTTTTGGCGTTTGTTGAGCACTTCTATTGAGAAATTGCGTCCTTATCCATCTTGATAGCCTACGCTAATTCTTTTAGAAAAGGAGCATAGCAAGTCCGAGCTTTGCTCTACTTGAACAAGTGTAACAAGTCCTTAGGAAACCCAAAGCTAAAAAACACGTAGGAAATATCAAAAATCATTTCGCATCAATATACAAAATGAAACTAGTCTTCTCTTTTGTCAGCTTACTTTTTACGACTGTTTTGCTCTTTGGGCAAAATCCGGGGAAAGAGACGCCCTTGTACTATAAAAAGAACTTCATCACCTGGGGAAAATACACTTATACAGATAATCTTAAAGGTTTAGGTATTTTGATGACAGACCTTGAGAAAGTAGATGATAAGCTATACAAACAACTACTCCCAGAATATAATGAAATGGTGGAAAGACAGCGCAAAGGCAAGCTTATCGCCGCAATTGGAGGAGGAACTGGCGTAGCATTTATGCTACATGGCATATTCTCCGGCCTCATAGGAAGAGATGAGGGGGAAAAATGGCGACTCAATTACGCTACTTTAACTATTGGCGGGCTAGTGACTACAGGATCAATGATTTATGCAAATACTAAACTAGTAAAACGATTCGACATCATTCATTTTGCCAACCTTTTTAATGAATTTGCAAAGGGGACCAAACTCCGATTTAGTCTTCAACCTCAACTGCATTTTGATTATGGAAATGTATGGAGTGGAGGACTTAGGCTTAGTTTAGGTTTTTAACTACTCCCTCTAAAACAGCCACCACTTTTTCTATCATCTCCTCCGTCACATCCAAATGAAAAACGAAACGCACCGTATTCACCCCAAAAGCCGAAGCCAATATTCCTTTGCCGTTCAGGTATTCAATAAAGCTAGCAGCGGTCCAAGGTGCTTTCACATCAAAAATCAAAATATTGGTACGAACTGGACGTACATTTTCTGCGTAGTTTGTCTTTTCCAAAACGGCGCCCAATAGCTTCGCCCGATCATTATCTATCTTCAACCTTGTTACATTATTATCCAAAGCATAAATTCCAGCGGCCGCTAGAAATCCAGCTTGTCTCATTCCTCCGCCCATTACTTTTCGCAATTTCCGGGCTTTCTTCATTAATGCTTCGTCACCAATCAGTAGCGAACCAACAGGGGCACCTAAACCTTTCGATAAACAGATGGAAATAGAATCAAATAAAGCACCATGTTCAGCCGGCGCATCACCAGTTTCAACCAGCGCATTAAACAATCGAGCACCGTCTAAATGAAGACGCAATCCTTTTGTTAAACATAAGTCACGGATTGGTTTTATTTCGTCTAAAGTGTAATAGCTGCCTCCTCCTTTATTACAGGTATTTTCTAATACAACTAAAGCAGAATTTGGTAACCAATCATAATCCGGTCGAATGACCTTTTCTATTTGCTCTGCCGTTATTTTACCATGCTCACCCACTATGAGGTTTACGGCGACTCCGGAGTTGGAGGCATAACCGCCTGTTTCATATTGAAAAACATGAGAGTAATGATCACAGATCATTTCGTCTAAACGCTGCGTATTAACCTGTATGGCAATTTGATTGGTCATAGTTCCGGAAGGACAAAAAAGAGCTGCTTCTTTTCCAAAAAGCTTGGCCGCTTTTTCTTCAAGAGCATTAACAGTTGGGTCATCTCGGAAGACATCATCACCGACTTTAGCCTCCATCATTGCGGAAAGCATTTCAGGAGTAGGTTTGGTAACCGTATCTGATATTAAGTTGATCATTTTATTGACGTGTGTTTGTGTTATCTGTTAAGTGGACGAGGTAGGGAGTCGAAGTTGTAGAAGTAAAAGAGAAGACGATTACTAAACTTTGAAAGTTTAGTAATCGTTTAACGAGTGCTCATATGCGATTTTATTCAATGACTAATAACTCTATGGAGTGATAAGTTTCCGTTTCCATCTGCACATAATACAAACCGGAAATGTATTGTTGTAAAGAAATCGAAGTAGTGGTCTCTTCTCCTTCTCTTCTTAGTTTTTCACTGTAAACCAACTGCCCTAATGCATCCCAAATAGAAATGCTTAGATATTCTTCAGCTGCTGCTTCCTTCCATTTTAGGTTAAAGGATTCATGAGCAGGATTTGGAAACAGGTCAAAAGCTGACTTTTTCAGTGGAGTGCTTAGTCCAGATGTCGCTTCGTTATTATATCTGAAAGTTGGTGCTTTGAATTCAAAATCACCTGTACCATTTGGAATCCGAGCGTAGGAAATATTGGTAGATTGTTCCCCAAATTGAACAGAATCCACAATGGAACCACCTGTATCAGAGAGGTAAAGCGTTTCTCCGGATTTACTGAGCTTAAAATTAGTGTGTCTAACCCCCTGCGATTCATCGTCATCGGCCCAGAATATTTTATAGCCATAAGGCCCTATCTCCTGTCCGCTGGGTACCTCCCACTTCTGAAGATCGTCCAATCTATCCGAAAGGAAATAACCAGACATATCGACGGTTGTATTTGTTTTGTTGTGAATTTCAAGCCAGTCGTCAGCTTGTCCGACTTCATCAAGGATACCAGTCAGTTCTCCGTTGTCTGCCATCAATTCATTAATCACCAGTGATTGGGCGTTTCCAAAATTTGCTAAATTTAGTAAAAGTAGCAATGCAAAATAATTCTTCTTAGTATTCATAATTTAAAATGGGTATTAAGGCTCTCTAGTTTACAGCAAAATGGCTTCTAAAGAGTTTAATGATAAAAGTTAAACAAATGTAAGTAAATGCCTGAATATTATCCAGCAGCCAAAGGGAAGGATTTTGCTAGGTCTTTTGCAATACGCACTACTACCATAAATCGAGTATACCACAAAGCCTTCTACCTCATCCTTTCGGCTATCTATCAACAAATAAAGCAAAACCTTTGAAGTTCGGAGGTTATTTAGTTAATTTGCCTTCCAATTCTCAACTTCAGACTCAGTATGATATCACTAGATCATTTTTATAAATCGGCAATTACAGTTGACAATGTTATTTTTGGATTTGATGATCAAAATCTAAAAGTATTACTCATTAAGCGTGGAGAAGAGCCTTACAACGATAAATGGGCCTTACCGGGCTATTTCATAAAAGAGAACGAAGATTTAGATACATCTGCTCAACGAGTACTAAATGAGTTAACTGGGCTGAGTAATGTCTACCTTGAACAAGTCAATGCTTTTGGTACCGTAGACCGCCATCCTGCTGGACGGGTGATCACGGTTGCTTATTATTCTCTGGTTAAAATTAGTGAATACCAAGTAAAAGCGGCCTCTATTGCAGACAAAGCAAAATGGCATAAATTGACAAAAGCCCTTATGAAAGAACTGGCCTTTGATCACGACAAAATATTGAACAGTTGCTTTAATCGGTTAAAGGTAAGAGTAAGAACCAGGCCTGTCGGCTTTGAATTGTTGCCCCCTAAATTTACGCTTACGGAGTTGCAGTTACTCTATGAAGCCATTCTAGGTATGACTTTAGATAAGCGAAACTTTAGAAAAAAAATCTTGTCGATGAATCTATTAATAGATTTGGAAGAAATGCAAAAAGATGTAGCGCACCGCCCGGCGAAGTTATATCGATTTGATAAAGATCGCTATGAACAATTGGTTTCCGGTGGTTTTATTTTTGAATTATAATTGTCTACAACACCTCCCCATCTCCCATATACATCACTACTTTCGCAATGTTTTCCTGGTCTGTTTGAAAGTTAAGAATAAAGCTTTTCAATTCAGTTTTATCCACATTTAGTCTGTAAAGAAATGGAATAGCTCCTCCTGGAATATCTATGTTTGTAGCTGCACCGTTAAGAGTGACTCTGTTTTCTTTAATATCAAAGTGACCGTAATACCCTTCTCTTAATTCAGAATCTTTCGTGTAAGTCTCCAATGTCCCCAGAAATTGAGCAGGAAGATTTGAAGCGGAATTGTCCAACAGTTCAATATAGCCCCAAAAATAATCATCGGGAATTCCATATAAATTGTTTTCCAACATTGTAAGACCGTGAGTGGTATTCATCTCTACCCGATACCCCTCTTCAGAAACAATCATTTCTCCTTGATTCGTAATAGAATTCAAAGCCAGATTAATCTCTAGATCGTAGGTACCTTCTTCAATCTCACCAAGTTCAGCAATCGTTTGAGCTATTGCTTCAATATTATCACAGGCTCCATTTAGCTCTAAGCTATCAATAGAAACGGTGATATTCCCTCCTATTGAGTTAATAGAATGCCCTAAAATAACATTGGAGCAAGCAAGATTTTCTTTAGTCGCTACGTGAACCCGCAAGTTGTTTTGACCTGGCAATAGCTCTTCAAAAAGCTGCACATCAAATTCTTCCTCAATATTAATTTTCACATTAGAGTCATCATCCTTCTTACAAGAAGTTAGGCCCAATAAAACCAAAGCGAAGAAAAAGGAAAATAGTCGAATCGTATTCATTTTAATAGAACTGTTAGCTGTTATTTATAACTATTAACTCCCTACTATTCGTGAATAGGTTAGGAGCTTATTTTTGATCAGTAATAAAAAATGTTTTAGTTGAACTAGCTTTATGTAGATTTGGGAGGCACGAAAAATTCTTCTTCTTTAAAACCTCTAGGCTCAAAACGGGTAAAACGGAAAATAGCTGCCCCATAGCTGGAATAATCCACTTTAGATTACGAAAAGCTATGTATTAAAGTTCTTATAATTATAAAAATACAAAATTTATTGGTGTTATTGCGTTTAATTAATCGAAATACGAATAACCTATTTTCAAGATAAAAAGCAATATCAAATTCAAATTCAATTCCCAAAATACAGGAGTTTTTCATCAAGGAAATGGTCTATGACCCTAGTTAAAGTTAAGGTTGTAGCTGAAAAAGAGGTTGAAACCGCCATTCGTCTTCAAATCTACTCCATTCATCCATTCTTTTCCACAGAATCAACTCTCTTTACTTTCTTGCGTAAGCAAAAGAACCCCATTTGCAAACATACTTCGAGAGCATTCTCAAAAGCGACCTGACGATAACCCTATGATTACTTTAAAAAACATCCGAAAATCCTATCACACTGATTACAATAGCCTTGAAGTCCTCAAAGGCATTGATCTAAATATCGAGACTGGTGAATTCGTCTCTATTATGGGATCTTCCGGTTCTGGTAAATCTACTTTGCTCAATATTCTGGGTTTGTTGGATGAATATGACGAGGGCGAATATTTGCTGAACGGCATTTCCATGAAAAAGCTTTCGCAAAAACAAGCCGCCCTTTATCGCAATCAACTCATTGGTTTTGTTTTTCAGTCTTTCAATTTGCTAAATTTCAAAACGGCTGCAGAAAACGTTGCTCTTCCGCTTTACTATCAAAAGGTAGATCGAAAGAAACGGCAGGAGATCGCAGTAGAATACCTAGATAAAGTAGGACTTAAAGAATGGGCACACCACCTTCCTACCCAAATGTCTGGTGGTCAACAACAGCGAGTCGCGATTGCCAGGTCGCTCATCGCACAGCCCAAGGTCATCCTTGCTGATGAACCTACGGGTGCTTTGGATTCCACTACCTCACATGAAGTTATGGACATTTTCAAAAAAGTAAACAACGAGGGCATCACCGTAATCATCGTTACGCATGAGGACGATATTGCAGAAAAAACAAAGCGAATAATACGTTTAAAAGATGGCCTTATCGAAAACCCTAAAATACTTAAGCCATGATTGATATTGACAAATGGCAAGAGATATTTAGCTCACTGGGACGACATAAACTGCGGACCTTCCTAACCGCCTTTAGTGTCTGGTGGGGCATTTTCATGTTGGTTATTTTATTGGGTGCTGGTCGAGGGTTACAAAATTCGGTAGAGCATAACTTCCAGAACGATGCTACTAATATATTATGGATTTGGTCCAACGAAACGACTAAGCCATACAGAGGTTTACCCGTTGGAAGAAATATTATATTTGACAATCATGATCACAACCAACTGAAAGAAACAGATGGCGTTCACCATGGATCTGCCCGTCTTTTTCTAAATGGCAACTTTTTCATCTCCTACAAAAACAAGAGTCTTGCATACAATGTGCAATCTGTTAGCCCAGAGCACATCCACATTGAAACGCCAACAATAATAGAAGGTCGATGGCTCAACGAAAAGGATATGGTAGGCTTTCGTAAAGTGGCCACCATTGGAGAAGCAGTCAAAAAAGAATTCTTTGGCGAGGAAGGAACCGCAGTCAATGAATTTATAAAAATAAAAGGAGTTGTTTATCAAGTCGTTGGTGTTTTTACAGAGCAACGAGAACGAGAAACAGAACGAGTCTACCTTCCCGTTGCAACAGCCCAAAAAATAGAAGGTACCGACAAGGTACATACCTTACAAGCAGAATTAGGAGAAGTCTCTTTTGAACAGACAGAAATCCTTGAAGAGCAAATACGACAACAATTAAATGCCAAACATAAGATCAGCCCTGACGATAGGCAAGCCATTGGTATCTTCAATAGAGCGGCGGAGGTACAGGAATTTCGACAGCTCTTCGCCTTCATTAATATCTTCATCTGGTTCGTTGGTATCGGCAGTATTATAGCTGGTGTCATTGGCGTCAGTAATATTATGTTGATTATTGTAAAAGACAGAACCAAAGAAATTGGCATCCGGAAAGCCATTGGTGCCACCCCCTACTCCATCGTTAGTATGATTGTCCAAGAGTCTGTTTTTCTGACAAGTGTAGCGGGCTATATTGGTTTGGCTTCTGGGCTGAGTCTCATTCATTTGGTGCAAAGCCTTATGGAGGCCAACGATCTCGACGGTGAATATTTTAGAAATCCTTCTGTCGATTTGAGCACTGTTTTAATTGCGGTATTGGTGTTAATTATAAGCGGCGTACTCTCTGGGTTGATACCGGCAATGCAAGCGGCCAAGGTGAATCCAGTTGTTGCAATGAAAGGTGGGTAAATAAGTGACTTAAGTAGTATTTTACATAAAATAATTTAAATCCTCAAAATCAACTTCACGAAATGTTCGACCTAGACAAATGGCAAGAAATATTCAACACCATCCAGAAGCACAAACTTCGGACAGGACTGACTGCGCTCGGCGTATTCTGGGGTATTTTCATGCTGGTGTTTTTGATGGGCGCTGGTAAAGGCCTGCAAAATGGTGTGTATAGTATGTTTGGTGGACATGCCAAAAACAGTATGTATCTGGGAGGGCGTTTCACCTCTAAACCTTTTAAAGGACTAAAACCTGGTCGCCCTGTTCGATTAACCAATGACGATATCCAAGCCATTCGAAGTAACTTCAAAGATCAAATTCAATACATTGCTCCACGCCTTTGGATGCCTGCCGGCGAAGTGGTTCATGACGAAAAATCGTCTTCCTTTGATGTACGTGGCGATGCTCCTGACCTTTTAAAAATTGATGCCATCTATATGACAGAAGGTCGGTTTTTGAATGACAATGACATGAGAGAACAACGTAAGGTTGCAGTTATAGGCAACCTGGTAAAGGAAGCCCTTTTCGATGAAGGGGAAGACCCTCTCGGTGAATACATCCGTACTCAGGGTATCGAATATAAAGTGGTGGGGGTTATCAAATCTGATCGAAAAGGAGAAAATGCCCTTGAGGACGAGAAGACCATTTTCATCCCCATCACTACCGCACAACAAATTACGAATCGTCCCAATCAGATTGGCTGGTTTGTTTGTTCCATGCACGCTAATGTAAAAGTGAGCAGCATGGAACCAAAGATAAAAGAGCTGATAAAAAAACGCCATATGATTGCGCCCGATGACCGACAAGCCATGTGGTCTGATAATATCGAAGAAGAGTTTAAAGAAATTACGAACCTATTTTTCAGCATTCGGCTACTCATTTGGTTCGTTGGTATTGGCAGTTTGCTTGCTGGTATTATTGGTGTTGGAAATATCATGCTAATCATTGTAAAAGAACGAACAAAAGAGATTGGTATTCGAAAAGCCTTAGGAGCCACTCCTGGTTCTATTATCAGTATGATTTTGCTGGAATCTGTATTTCTTACTACGGTGGCGGGTTATGTAGGTTTAGCTTGTAGTACTCTTGTTGTATGGGGAATGAGTGCTGCTTCAGGTGAAGGTTCTCAATTTTTCACACAACCCGAAGTGGATTTAAAAGTGGGCTTGATTGCCTTAATGATATTGGTTATTTCCGGTGCTGTTACTGGTTTCATTCCTGCGATGCAGGCTTCTCGAGTAAACCCGGTGGTGGCTTTGAAGGATGAGTAAATTGGAAATTAAACGGTGAACCCCAATTAAACTATTTTCTAAAAAATGGCCTCAGATGATTTCAATTAGTAGAACATCAAAAGAGGATAAAATAATTCAGTCGGCTAGAAACCGAACAAATATAATACATACTAAAAAACAGAACAATGAATAAAGGATGCCTTATTTCCCTAGCCGTCGTACTCTCTCTTGCTACACTTGTGCTGGGCTTCTATTTCATGCAGAAATCAGACAAAGCCGATGAAAGTATTGAAATTACTAAAGCTACTA
>CAZDTI010000009.1:0-50904 GCA_964508085.1 uncultured Saprospiraceae bacterium
AGGAAGAACGAATCTCCTGTCATTCCGAGTGAGTGAGGCACGAACGAATCGAGGAATTACTCCTTCACTGAAAAACGCTGCACCAATCTGTCTCCTTTACCATCAACCAAAGTGATCACATGCTCCCCGGCTTCCGGCTCTAACTCCACTTCATGAAAACCCTCCGTCTTTCCCACATACTCCTGGTCCAGATGCCAATAAATAACAGCATCTTCCTCGCGATGCGCTACTTTAAAAACGACTTTGCTTTTTGAACCATCCAAATCAACGGGGATATAAATTTCTGTAAAGGACTTAGGATAAATAAATTGCATGGATTTTATAACAGTAGTATTACCTTCAGAAAGGCAATCTGACCGCCAAGGAGGAGCTTGTTTGTAATCCGGACTTACAGTAAGGTAATAATGTTCTTCTAAAGGGGGAAGCACAAACCAGGGGCGATGTAGCATTTCAGATACGGAAACACAATTGTCATTTACCCGGAATTCAGCAGTAGCGTCTAAATGTAGAACTTGATGGTAAGGACAAGTTTGAGCCTTTAAACCACTGTTGCCTGTTAATAAACTGTCTATCGGACAAATGTTACTAGCTCTGTAACCACTCTGTTGGCAAATAGCGATGTCTTGCATTTCATCAAATGGAGTTGGGAACCATTCGCTTTGTTCCAGTTGTGCCATGACGTCAAAAAGTATTGGGCCAGCGGCTTTGACTCCAATAAGGCCAGGCCGACCCTCTCCATCAGCATTTCCAACCCAGATACCTACCGCATAACGTCCATCAAGACCTACCGCCCAGGCATCGCGGAAGCCAAAGCTGGTTCCTGTTTTCCAAGCTATCCTTTTGTTAGACTGAAACTTTTGCCAATCGCCTTCTGAATTTGGGCGTTGGACCTCTTGCATGGCATTGAAGGTTTGCCAGATAGCTGCAGCAGAAAGCAGGTTGGGACTCGTTAATAATTTTGCTTTTGGTGTTTTTTGTATTTCTTTTGTTAAGTCAAAATGTGGAGATCTATAATCAAGTGGATCATAGCGCCCATCATTAGGATGGAAGTGACGGAGGCTCCGAGCCATGCAGCTGTAAGCATTGGTGATGTCCCAAAGACTTGCTTCTGCGCCACCGAGTGCTAAAGTCAAACCATAGTGTTCTGCTGGTTTGTTAATGCTATTTAAGCCGAGACCTTTCAAACCAAAGTGAAATTTTTCTAATCCATAATCTTGTAGCATTCTAACAAAGGGAATATTTAGAGAACGCACTAATGCTTGTTTTGCTGAAATAACGCCCTGATAGGATTCGTGGAAATTTTCTGGACGGTAGCCATTAATTCGTGTTGGAATATCTGGAATCAGACTGTTAGGAAGTAGGTCTCCGTTGTGAAGCATTTGGGCATATAGGAAGGGTTTGAGAATGCTCCCGGTACTTCTCGAAGCGGGAATGACATCAACGGATTCACCATGAGTAGCACCGGCTTTGGGTGCATTGCCAAGGTAAGAGCGAACTTCTCCAGTTTCAATCTCTAAAATTAGAATAGCTAAGTTATGAATGCCATTGCCAGATAATCGTTGATGATGTTGTAAGGCAATGTTGGCGCATCGTTCTTGTAAATTACGATCTATGGTTGTTCGGAGTCTGAAAGTAGAATTCTTTTGTTGGGCTTGCTCCTTAATGACTCGATCTAAGAGGTGTGGTGCCAGCTGTGGTAAGGCAAGAGGTCGTTCAGGAATAGGTTCTTCTTTTGCAAGGAGAGCTTTTTCGACGGAGAGTTTACTTTGTTCAACCAGTCGATCCAATAAACGATTTCGTTTGGACAAAAGAGCTGCTCTGTTTCTTCCTGGGTGAATCAAGGCAGGGCTATTGGGCAGTACCGCCAGCGTGCTTGCTTCCCCCCAAGATAATAAGTTTGGCGCTTTTCCATAATAGCGCCAGGAAGCGGCTTCAAGGCCTACCACATTGCCACCAAAAGGGGCATGAGCGCTATATAATTCCAGAATTTCTTCTTTGGAATATCGCCACTCTAATCGAGTTGCTAATACTGCTTCTACCATTTTCTGAAAAAGGTTCCGAGGCTTGTTTTTTCGAGAGAGTCGAATAACCTGCATGCTCAAGGTGCTTCCTCCACTGACCACTTTTCCAGCTCGAAAATTTTGCCCTAGAGCTCTTAAAAAAGCCCTTGGGTCTATTCCCCAATGTTGATAAAACCTTTTGTCTTCGAAGGTGGTAAGTGCTGTCGCAAAATTAGAAGGAATGTTTTTGCTTTTTGGAAATCGCCATTGACCATCGTTTGCGATTCGAGCGCCTAGTAGTTGCCCGTCTCGGTCTTCAATGACAGTGGAATAAGGACTTTTGAAAAGTGGTTTGGGGAGGATGTACCAATAGGCTAGGAGGAGGATTGCAAAAATGATGGGGATGCGGTACTTTTTCATTTGATGTATTTTTACTGCTCTACTCGTCCCCAGCCCCTAAGTTTGTCCCGGCCTTGTGGAAGGGGGGGAGCATCAACACGCCATCGGTTCCATTAGGTTTTTAGATTGAAGAATTTCTTTAACTAAAATGATCATTTAATAACCACTAAAGACCATTACTGGAATAATATACGGACAGTAATCAAAAGTTTTTAGGATTGACTAGCGGGCAGTTCTCGCCTCTAGGGCATTGTCTAGCAGCCACATAGAGTCGGGGGTTACGTGGCCCCCGATGGCTCAACTTATTGGTTTCTCAAAATAGCCTCAATAGCAGTCAACAACTCCTGGCCTTGGTCAGAAAAACGCTTAATCATTCCCTGATCCTCCTGTGCCTGAATTAAATACATAAAATTATCAGCCATTACCTCATCAGGGTGTATGATGTAGTTAGTATTATCCTTTATCTGTCTGTAAAAGTCACCTAGTTGGTCTGGACGTAACAGGGTACTTCCGTCAGCTTTACTGTGCACTTTTATTAGCCTAGAATAAGGTGGCGAGACTTTAAAAAGACCAAAGTCGAGGTAACTAAAGAATTCATTTTGTCCTTTCTTAAATTCCGAAGTATTTGCTAGGATGATGGGGATAGCCAAGATCGGTTGGTCTTCTCCAATATCCATCTTGATGGCATAGCTGAAATCAACGCCATCTGGGTTGAGCAATATTCGGTGTTTCAAAGCTTCATCTATTTGGAGATTGCTTACAGGTCCAATATCTTTAAAACCAATCAATTCATACAAAGCAGCTCTTTCCTTGGGGTGGTAACGAGAATAAATATGAAACAGCTCATGTAACATAGTACCATAGAAAGCAGATTCATTCTTTTCAACCAGTACATGTTTTGGAATCACAATGATGTTCTCTCGAGTGTAATAAACAGATTCTCCATAGTGTTTTGCATGTGTTTTTATCAATCTGATTTCATTACCAAATATTTTTGTAGACACTTTGTTGGAATTGGCCAAGACACGTTTGAATGTTTTTTCTACAAAAGCTTTCTCATCGGCTGTAAAAGAAAGCACATCTTCTTTCAGGAATTGCTGATAATCGGATAAAACACTTTCTCGATTTGCAGCTGCCCCATAGCCCCTTTTCATTTGAATAGACATGTCCAGAATCCCGATGTCTCCGAAGAAGTTTTCCATATCATCTCGTGTAATAGCAGTAGTGGCTTGTAGGCTGTCTAAGAAAACGATATTTTGAGTAGGGGAGAGCGCTACTGTGGAGATGCTTTGCTTGGTTTTGCAGCTGAATAGTAGAAGTATTGTTATGAGTGAAAAATAGAAGAGCATTGGCTTTTTCATGAATCTATTGTTTATATCTGAATAAAAGCCTTTTACTCTTAAGGCTTTGAACCAAATAGAAGGCTAAGAATGATGTAATTCTATAGTAAGGTTTTCCCAGGGCTTATCAAACGGATCTTACAAGATGCAACAATTATTTACTATTCGAAAACATTTGCCCTGTCATTCCGAGGTTTTTAAAAACAGAATCGATGTTGTGTGTATTCCTACGTTTATTGAACCTTTTGCTTAAACGAGCGTATCCTGTCATTCCGAGCGAGTACAGCAAGTCGAGGAACAGGAGACTGCGTACCCCCTTTGTATTTCGAGAAGCTTGCCCTGAGCCAGTCCGTACCGGAACGGGCGGGCTTGTCGAATGGGAGGCACGAGTCGAGAAATCTTGCTCCATGTTCAAACGGTACTTTTGTAAAGGAGATAGATTTCTCGGCGCATTTACGCTTCGCATAAACTTGCTCGAAATCTCTGTACAAAAAAGAGTATGCTGTCGATCCTTCGGCTCGCTGTGCTCGCTCAGGATGACAGCGTTATACGAAAAGTGGGTTTGTTATCAAGTGATAATCAGTACTATTAACTACACCTCCTTCATCGACAAAGTCACCCGTCCACGTTTCGCATCAATTTCCATGATTTTCACCCGAACCTGCTGCTGCAATGAAACAACCTCCGCCGGATCTTTAACAAAACGATTGGCCAATTGAGAAATGTGAACCAGCCCATCTCCCTTGATTCCAATGTCTACGAAAGCACCGAAGTTGGTAATATTGGTCACTACTCCTGGAACAACCATACCTTCAGATAAATCATTGATTGTAGAAACGGCGGCAAACTCAACGGTCTTCGCTTCACCACGCGGATCCAAACCTGGTTTTTCCAGTTCTTTTAAAATATCCTTCAAGGTAGGAAGGCCAACGCTATCTGAGATGTAATTGTTTAGTTTAACTTGTTTTCTTAAATCTCCGTCTTTAATCAGGGCTTCTACAGTAGCCCCCAAGTCTGTGGCCATTTGCTTCACCAAAGAATAACGCTCCGGATGAACGGCGGTATTGTCCAAAGGGTTTTTAGCTTTAGCAATTCGTAAAAAACCAGCACATTGCTCAAAAGCTTTTTCGCCCATACGAGGTACTTTCTTCAGTTGCTTTCTACTTGTAAATTGCCCTTCCTGTTGACGATATTCTACAATGTTTGCTGCGAGGGTTGGCCCCAAGCCAGATACATAAGTGAGCAAATGCTTACTAGCCGTATTGATGTTTATACCTACAGAATTCACACAACTTTCAACCACTCTATCCAAGCTGTCTTTCAATTTTACTTGATTGACATCGTGCTGATATTGACCAACGCCAATTGATTTTGCATCTATTTTGACCAGCTCCGCCAAAGGATCCAGCAATCTGCGCCCGATAGATACGGCACCTCTTACCGTTACATCTTTATCTGGAAATTCCTCTCTGGCAATTTGGGAAGCAGAATAAATAGAGGCACCAGATTCATTGACGAGAAAAAGGTCTAACGATTTACTAAGTTCTGATTGCTTTAATAAGTTCAATGTTTCTCTGCCAGCAGTTCCATTTCCAATAGCAATGGCCTCAATCTTATAGCTGCGACAAAGTCTTGTTAACTCATCTATGGTTTTCATTGTTTGAGACTGCGGAGGGTGGGGGTATACTGTGCTGTGGTGTACAAGATTGCCTGTTTCGTCAAGGCAAACCACTTTACAGCCGGTTCTGAAACCAGGATCTAAGGCCAGGACTCTTTTTTGACCTAGGGGAGCTGCAAGTAGGAGTTGTTGTAAATTGGTGACAAAAACATTGATCGCCTCTGCATCTGCAATTTCTTTACTGCTTTGGCGGAATTCTGTTTCGATACCGGGCCCCAACAAACGCTTATAACAATCTTCTATAGCCATTTGTACCTGCTGAGTAGCGGCACCATTTCCTGTAAGGAATTGATCACATAAATTATCCAAAACCTCTCCCGCTGGTGGCGCAATTTTTACACGTAGAATTCCTTCCTCTTCTGCTCTTCGCATAGCCAACACACGATGAGAAGGCGCGTTTTTTAGTGGTTGATCAAATTCAAAATAGTCTCGGTATTTACTACCTTCATCGTCTTTGCCCCGAGCTACTTTAGAAGTCAATCGAGCGGATTTAGCGAAAGCATAACGAACCTTTGTACGTGCCACTTCATCTTCATTAATCCATTCGGCAATGATGTCACGAGCGCCTTGAAGTGCTTCTTCATCGCTAGCGACTTCATCCGTTAGATAGTCATTGGCTAATGCCGTGACATTATGATTACGTTGTTCGAAAAGAGAAGTAGCCAAAGGTTCCAAACCTCTTTCGCGGGCAACCGAAGCTCTGGTTTTACGCTTTCGTTTATAAGGAAGATAGATGTCTTCTAGTTTGGTGGAGTTGTAAGTTTGCTCAATTCGCTTTTTTAGCTCAGGGGTTAGTTTACCTTGTTCTTCTATTGATTTTAGAATGCTTTCTTTCCGTTTTTCCAGTTCATCCAATCGGCGCATTTCTTTTTCGATGTCTCCAATTTGTACTTCATCCAAAGAACCTGTTACTTCTTTTCGGTAACGGGATATAAAAGGAATGGTCGCTCCTTCACGAAGCAACTTGATGGTGTTCTCAATTTTGTGTTTGGGGAGATTTAGTAATTCGGCGATTAAAAGGATGTGTTTCTCGATCATGTAGTTTTGCTCTTTAATTTATACGTTTAATTAGAGAGACAAAAATAAGAAAGGGAAGTGGTTTGGTATGGAGTTTTGGTGTTTTTTTTAAGCTTATTTGAAAAACAAGGTCTGTGATCCTCAGAACCGTTGATAGTCAGAATGTTAGGAAGAGCTTTGGTGTAATTGACAGGAGGCCATTAGCTAGTTTATTTGTCAGGATAGCGCTGGACCTTTTCTTTCCATAAAACCTAGAGCTTCACAAATTTCTTAATGATTCTTTCTTCCGTAGAAGATACTTCTATAAAGTACACACCAGCCACTAATTTAGATAAATCAATCTCAGGATAATATGAATCCACTTCGAAAGACTGAAGCGTTTTTCCCGAGCTATTAATAATGCTTATTTGGAATGGCCCAGTCCAATCTTCATGAATGTTTGTATAAAGCCAGCCTAATGTCGGGTTTGGTCTTAAGTAAAGATCTTTAATTGATCCGGCGTCTTCGGGTAGATTGTCGATCCATTCTGCTAAAGCTTCAATATAGACTTCATCCACAATTTCACGGCCGATGGGAGGCATACGTTTAGTCTCTTCACTGGCATCACGAATCCAAAGTTCAGAAGCGGCATGGTCTCCAGGTTTTACAATGAAGCCACTAACATTAGAAACTTCGCTTCTAGGAACATGATTGACTGTAGAGGTAAATCTAAGAGGTACATTAAATCGTAAGTCAAGCGTGAGTCTAGCTAAGCCTCCTATGCGATGACAGGAAGCACAATTCGAATCGAGATAAGAGCGAACCCGTGTATCTAAGTCGGCGTCTTCATCATCAATGGCAACGGATCGAGGATAATTGTCTGGATCGCTAATGTTTTTATCAAATAGATCAAGCTCATTCAGATACTCCAATTGATTGTAAGTTGTCCCGGAATTTGGATAAAATAAAGAGCCATTTAGTTGATGTGTATTTACGCCGAGTACATAACCTGCATTTTGATTATGGCAAGCGATACATTGATCACGGCCTGGGTAATTCCATGTTTGCGTAAATAAATTGTTATTTACGTCATAAACATCGAAGTGTTCGGCGTCACTGCCTCCACCAATCAAAGTCGCATCTTTACCATCTTCATCCCATTTATAAGTCAATCCATAACCAATATTATCCTCTCCAATAACAAAGAATCGTGTTTCTAATTTGATGACTTCGCCGTTTGGACTTGCAGTAGCAGGCAGTTCAAAATGCTTTATGAAAACAGTCCCTTTTGGGAAAATCCATTCTCCATTACTAGAAAATTTTACTTTTTCCTCATCCGTATCAAAACTACCATCGTTGGGAATCGCCATCCAACGTTTCTTAATAGCTCCATCTGACCATAAGGGGGAATTAACTTTGTAAGGAATGATTCCGTCAATAGGAATTAGATTTTCTAAATCAGCGAAAACACCTAATTCCGAAAGTTTAGAAACAGGATCGGGAACAAATTCTTTGCTTTTAAGGCGGAGCAATAGCCCGAGGGCATTACTATCTAAAGCGGTAACCATCACTAGAATTTCTCCGTTTGGTTGCAGGTGAATCCCTGTAATTGCAAATTCCTCAGGAAGCTCAACATTTTGCCCACGTAATTCATTCAATATCGCTTCTGTCGTCGGTTCTGTTGATCCTTGTATGTTGGTAAGTGTTACAATTTTATTAAAATTGTAATCTGCATAAATATATTTACCATAGAGCTCAGGAAATGTATCGCCCCTATATATCCCAGCCCCTAAGATACATTGTCCGTCTGCTCGCTCTATTTCGTAAAAAACACCTTTTTCATTTCCGATAAAATCAGCCGGTTTTTCATGGTTGTTAGATGGTACAGACCCTTCCATATATGGCCACTGTAGGTTATCTTTTTTATTGACTTTATTGATCTCTTCTCGAATATCAGTACCAACATCGCCCACCCAGATTTGATCTTGTTGCTCATCATAATGCATCGAGTATGGGCTTCGAAGACCAATGGCATAAAACTCTTCTAAATGACTACTATCTGTGCTAAGCCAGGGGTTGTCATTGGGGATGCTGTAACCTTGTGAATAAGTATTTCCCCAGCCGCTTGGAGGAGCCGTGTCTGATAGAGGCTGTCTCCTAATGGGATGACTTCGCGTAAGATCGTTGTCTACATCAATACGCAGTATACCACTAAAAAAACCTTTATTTATTCTTTGAGTAGAAGACTCTTGGAGCATAATGATTTGATCTAGCGTAGCATCATTTCGGCCGCCTTCATCACCGACAGAAATATGTAAAAAGCCATCTGAACCAAAAAACATTCTACCTCCATTATGCAAGTAGTCTCTATCGTATTGTTGTATCAATATTTCTTCAGAAGATTTGTCAAAAGTTTGAGATTGTTCATCCCAGGTGAATTTGGATAAGCGATTAAAACCTTCGAGGGCCCAAACGCTTGCATTTGGTTTTGTGTGGTAATAAATAAAGACCTGCTGTTTGTCAGGAGCGGATTCGTCTCCAAACGAGGGATGTAAAGCGATACCTGTTAGACCAGCATCACCAGCGATAAAGGTTTCCTCTTTCATATCTAAGACCAATTCTTGTGTCTGATTGGTAAGAGAGATTTTATGAACCTCACCCCATTTATTGATTAGGAAAAAGTCATCACCCTCAGGAATATTAGCGATTTGTATGGGGGAACGAATATCCATATTAGGCATGGCATTTTCCAATGTCCAGGAGCCCGCAGAGCCAGGTGTCGTTTTCGGAAGATTATTGTTAATAAAAGCCTTAATCGGATCAACTGTTGGTGGTCTGGTACTTATAACTGAAGTCGAAAATATAGCGAAGAGGAGGAGTATAGCAATGAATATCTTTGGTAGTCTATACATAGTTTAATATTTTAGTGCTGTTATCATATAACTAGCGCAAATAGCTTAGAACCTACAAGGTAACCAATAAGAAAAGGAGTAGAAAGTGTTATCTAGTTAATTAATATTCCTATTTCAAAGGACGGGAATAAATTCTTAACTTTGATTATTGCTTATGACAAAAAGCCGACATATGGATTTTCAACTTCAACAATAGCTTCAATTTCAACCTCAATTACTTCTACCGTAGGAAAACAAAAAGTGCTAAAACGATATATCCACGTCCATCACAAAAGGCTCCCGCAGGAGTCGAACCTCCATTAACACCGAGCTGCTGCTGGGGGTAGAGAAAAAACTCGCCCATCTGAAAGGCGAGTAACATATAGCCCTAGATACCGACCCAGAGACAGGCACGGATCACACTTGCCCCGCGAAAGGTCTCACTTGCCTTTGAAAAAAGTGATCTTTCCCTCAACATATGTCAACTTTGGCTAACATTTTGCTGCTATTTAACGTTCGATACTATATACAAACCATTGAAAAAAGCATCTTGAAAAGAGCTAAGCCTTTTATCTAAGAGCTGAAAAAGAAAAACATGACCCAACAAAGTACCCCCTCCTGGCTTGCTGCCTATCTCTATTATGATGAGCCATGGGAAAGATTTCTAACAGAGGCCGTTTTGCCTTACGCTGAAATTGTAGAGCAAACTGGAATTGCCGAGTCCTGGTTTTTTATTCGTTACTGGGATCGAGGACCACACATTCGTCTCCGCTTTAAAGCGTCTCCTGAAATTATCGAAAAAATGCTGCGTCCAAACCTGGAAGAGCATTTCCTTAACTATTTTGATTCTGCCCCTTCTTTTAGAACCGATCCGCCATACCCTGCGAGAATTCCGGAATCTTATAAATGGTTACCTAACAACTCTGTACAATATGATGTCTATCTTCCAGAGTTGGATCGCTATGGTGGTGAATCAGGAATGGCCATTGCAGAACGTCAATTTGCGCTAAGCTCTAAAATGATTCTGCAAAGCATGGTAGAAAAAGGCTCAAAATGGTCTTACGATGATGCATTAGGTACGGCAATTAAATTGCACCTCAGTTTTCTGCACGCCGCAGGTTTGAATAAAGAAAGTACAACTAGCTTTCTAAAGTTCTTTTTCCAAAATTGGTTACCACATTCTATCTCCATGAATCCAGAGAAGTTAGATCCAAATACTTTTCAGGAAATGAAAAAAGAAACTTTGCAACAATATGAAGACGCTTTCCAACTACAAAAGGAAAGTCTTGTTCCTTATCACCGAGTACTTTGGAATGGTTTACAGAAAGATGTAAATGATTTTGGAGAAATATTGTTGTCTAACTGGGTTGAAGAAAATAGAGTTGTTTTAAATGATTTACAAAATGCTAATGCTAACAATATTTTGACGGAACGAACAGAAGCGTATGCCTACCAAAAGTCTGACCAAACTCCGTTCTATCAAAACCTTTGGGATCATTACGCTGATTATATGCACATGACAAATAATCGCTTAGGTATTCATAATAAAGATGAAGGTTATTTGGCCTACTTGATGATGCGTTCGATGGAAGGAATGGAAGAGATGGAACAGTCAGACGATGAGGAAGCCGGGAGTTTGAAACGACGAAATTCTTTTATTTCCTTGGGATGAAAGGTTTGGAAAAGAGTAGGTGCTGTATTTTACTAAAAGGAACTTTACCAAATTCAGTTTTGTAAATGGTATTAATGTGATTTTGGTCAGAAGGACATTCCGAGAGTAGTATTTGCTAATTTTTTATTATGTGGTAAACCTAAGATCCTTTATTTTCGAATTTACTGGCTACCGGAAGTTATTTGTTGAAATTTGGCTGGCAGTAATGGAATAGAATGTAAAAAAAAGAAACCCTGACAGTTTTTGCTGACAGGGTTTTTCTTTTTAGTATTATAACCTGGATAGTAATATTAGGATGAAAATGCTTAGATCTTCACATGTCCCCAATTCTCACCTCTCTCAATTCGTCTTACTTGAGTTTCAGTGATATTGAAATCCTTTGCTAAAATCTTGCGTTTGGTTTTCCCTTTGGCGAGGCGTTTTTTCAGTAATCTTACTTTTGTTTCCGTCATTTTCTGATTAGGAGAGGGCTTTTTGTTGTTGATGTCAAAGACACCGAACTTGGTCTGGTGAGCGGTCATTTCATCCTGAGTCATCCATTGAAGGTTCTTGAAATGATTGTTCTCTTTGTCATTATCGACACGGATGAGAAATTTGTGCTCTGGAGATTCCGGTTCGATGAATTCATCACCAACCAATCGATGCAGGTAATATTCTTGCCTGCGATTTTCTATGAGACGGATAGACAGCTTGGTGTTGCCGTATTTATCCCTTCCTCCGGTGAGTTGATTTTCGGCACCGGTTACTTTATGAACCGATTTCATTCTGCCGTAATCTGAAAAAAAATAATCTACTGCCCTAGTATCCGCTTTGGTCGGGACTTTAACCCATCGTTCATTCCAATGGGATTTGATTTTGTTAACTGACATTTTTACGCGCTTTTACTTAATTTTCATAACGCAAAGATTGAGACTTACGCTATGAGAGAGTTTAATGTAATTTAATTAGTAGTATGTACAACTACATATTTTTAATTCTAATGGATTCAATTTGAACACAGCTTTTACTTAGCCTTAATCAAGAGTGAAAACCACCAGAGAAAGTGCTGCATTAGCTCTTAGTACTAAAATACTTTTTAGTACCGACTAATTTAGTTGTTAGGAAGTTGGAATAGAAAATTGTTCTAATTTTCTAAAGAGGAACACAGCCTTAAGCATGTTTTAATACGATCGATTGTTCGATACTTTGTTTTGTATACGCGCTACTACTCCTTCAGTTACATCGATCTGGGGGGAAAGATTGAAGTTTCCTATTGCTAAAATATTACTAGCTTCTAAGAATCAGTGTCCAAGATAAAGAAAAAATATAATAATGCTGATATCTTAATTTTAATTTTTTGTGAAGCCTTTTCCGATTATCATGCTTTTACTACCGAATGTACTCGTGTAAATGCTAATAACACATAAAAAGAAGGACAATTATAACAGGATTATTACTGTTAATCACAGAATTAAACAGGTTAAGGCTTAGTATCTTTCTCTTTTTGCATTGTTATTTTAAAAAAAATAAATATTGTCTGATGACTTACACAAAATTAAGATCTCTTCCAATTAAAGTCGAAAGGTTGGCCATCTTTCACCGTCTTTTAATTAACTATATTATTTATACAACCCTTACTATAAACTTATTCTTTCGTCCATTTTCTACCATCAAATAGGTGTCATGTAATAAGGCCTCTTGGTTGACAATACTTTCTTTGTCAGAAATTTTATTTTTATTGATTGCAATCGCATTTCCCTTAATGGCTCTTTGGGCTTCCGACTTAGAGGAAACAACTGTTGTTTCCGCCAGAAAGTCCATTATTTTAATACCGTTTGCAAGCTTATCCTTTTCTACCGTGAAACAAGGAATTTCTCCCGCCACCATATCCAAGGCACTCTGACTTAGAGACTTCAGCATGGCATTGTCCGCCTTTTTATTGAATAGCAACTCAGATACCTTCAACACTGATTCGTAATCCTCTTCAGAGTGTACTCGTTTAGTAATTTCTTCGGCTAATGCTTTTTGCAAGATCCTTGGGTCTTCTTCAATTCGTGCTTCCAGAGCCTCTACTTCTTCTTTTGATTTGAAAGTGAAGTAGCGAATCATTTTAGCAATGTCACCGTCATCTGCGTTGAGCCAAAATTGGTAGAACTTATAAGGAGAAGTCATGTTAGGATCCAACCAAATATTTCCTTCAGTCGATTTTCCAAACTTACTACCATCTGATTTGGTAAGCAGGGGAGTGGTCACTGCATATGCTTTGGCATCTGTTAAGTTCTTTCTGATGAATTCTGTCCCGGAAGTAATATTTCCCCATTGGTCAGAACCACCCATTTGAATTACGCAATTGTATTGTTGGTACAAACACTGAAAGTCGTATGCTTGTAAAAGTTGGTAACTGAATTCAGTAAAAGACAAACCCGTTTCTACCCGTTTTTTCACAGATTCCTTGCTTGTCATATAGTTGATTGTCAGCGTCTTTCCTACATCACGAAGGAAATCCAGGACGTTCATTTCTTTATAAAAATCAAGATTGTTAACTATTTTGGCAGGATTGTCTCCCTCGAAGTTTAAAAACTTCTTCATCTGTTTTACTTGGAAGGAAAGATTATGGTCCAACACCTCGTAAGACTTCAACTCTCGCTCTTTGTCTTTTCCGGATGGATCTCCTACACGACCGGTAGCACCTCCCATCAGAACAATAGGTTGATGACCACAGCGTTGAAATAGGGACAATAACATGATTTGCACGTAGTTGCCGATGGTCATGGAAGGGGCCGTCGGATCAAAGCCGATATAGCCAATGACTTTACCCTTGGCGAGCGCTTCTTCAATACCTGGTGTCATTTGATGGAGCATCCCGCGCCATTCTAGTTCTTTTAAGAAATCCATGTGCTTGTTTTTTTGAGGTGCAAATATAGGTTTTTCTATGGGAATTCACCAGACCGCTTAAAAAGCCATCCGATGAACTTTATACAGGGAAATTAGCTCAGAAGTTCGGAAATTAACAATAAAGTGTTCTGGATGTTTTAAGTGGGTGCAATGAAGTCAACCCTACAATTTGCGCTACGCTACAGGACATTTTGATTTTAATTCACATTTAATATTTCAATTTACCCTGCGATTAGCCAAGAATGTCTAAATTCACGACCTAAAACAAAAAATTTTTGAAATTCGAATACTTTATAGCCCGAAAAGTTGCCGAAGCCGGACAACAATCCTTCTCTCGCCTTATTATTCGCATTGCGATACTTGCGATTACTATAAGTATGGCCGTCATGATATTGGCTACCAGTCTCATTCAAGGGTTTCAAAACGGAATCAGTAATAAAATCTATGGTTTTTGGGGACACATCCATGTTTTTGATACCAATAAGAATCGATCATTAGAGGCCATTCCAATAAAAAAGAATCAGTCTTTTTATCCACATATTGATACCATTGAGTCTATTTTGTATAGAGAAAATCGGGAAATATTTGGCCGTCAGATTGGAGAACAGGTGGTAGAAAAGAAAACCAAAGGTGGCATCCGCCATATTCAGGTAACTGCAACCTTGCCTGGAATTATCAAAACCAAGAAGCTACTAGAGGGTATTTTTCTGAAAGGTGTTGGCGAAGATTTCGATTGGTCCAATATGGACAATTACATCATAGAAGGGGCTCGTACGGCGGAATCTCCAAAAGGAATGGCCAAAAAAGACTTGCTGATTTCTCAGGAAACTGCGAGGCGTTTACAACTGAAAATGGGAGATGCGCTCAATATTCATTTTGTAAGAGGACGAGAGCAAATTGCCAGACAGTTTAAAATTTCGGGTATTTATAAAACCGGAATGGAAGAGTTTGACCGGAACTTTGCCTTAGTGGATATTGGACTCATTCAAGAAATCTATGGATGGGAACCAGATGAGGTCGGCGGCTTCGAAGTTTTCATAGATGACCTCGATGATCTGGATGTAATCAATGAACATCTTTACCTGGAAGAGCTACCCAACAACATGTTTTCACAATCCACTTCGGATAAATTTCCAAGCATTTTCGAATGGCTTTCTCTTCAAGACATTAATAAATACGTCATCCTTTCTTTAATGCTCATTGTTTCGATTATCAATATGACTACCGCACTGATGATCCTAATTTTGGAGCGTACGAATATGATTGGTATTCTAAAATCATTGGGCAGTACCAACTGGAGTATTCGGAAAATATTTCTCTGGTATGCAGCCTACATCGTAAGCATGGGCTTGCTTTTTGGTAACATAATCGGCATTACTTTGTGTTGGCTACAACAAAATTTTGAACTGATAAAGCTTTCCGAAAAGGATTATTATTTATCGGTAGCGCCAATAGAAATGAACTTTTGGACCATTCTATTATTGAATATCGGAACACTTATTATCACCTTGCTGGTTTTGATTATTCCTTCCTATTTGGTCGCACGAATTAGTCCGGTGAAGGCGATACGATTTAAGTAGGGAGCGGAAGGGGAATAAGAGGAGTTGTATCTAGTAGGGTTTTTTTCTAGTATACGTTTGGCTAATAGGATTAATTTATAGGCTTTCACCTAACATACCGCTAATATTTTCGTTATATCTATTAATTTTACAAAAGACAAAGACAAGAGCCCGGATCGATTCACCTGAACAGACAATATGCAATTTCTATATCCCTCGTTTTTATATGCCTTGTTGGCACTCGCAATACCGATTATTATTCACCTTTTTTTCTTTAGAAGATTTAAGAAGGTCTATTTCACCAACGTTCGTTTCCTCAAAGAGGTAAAAGAAGAAACCTCTGCTCGTCGAAAAATAAAGAACTTACTCGTTTTACTTTCTCGTTTATTGGCCTTGGCAGCATTAATTTTTGCTTTCGCCCAACCATTTATCCCACAGGATACTGAAGTCAAGAAAGGAGAGCAAAATGTATCTGTTTTTATTGACAATTCTTTTAGTATGAGTGCCTTGAGTGAGGATGTTCCCTTGATGGAAAAAGCAAAGGAAAAAGCTCGCCAAATTGTAAATGCTTATGCTGTAGAAGATAGATTCCAGGTGTTGACCAATGATTTTGAAGGACGTCACCAGCAATTGGTTTCCAAGGAAGATGCGATCAATCTCATCGATGAAATCACAATTAGCCCTAGTGTCAAGGAAATGTCTAAAGTACTTGCTCGGCAGCAGCAAGCTTTGAGTAGTGGTGCAAACGATAATCAAACGGCCTACATCGTTTCTGATTTTCAAAAGAATATTTCAGACCTGGCTGCTTTTACGGATACGGTTTTTGACATAAACCTGATACCATTACAATCGGTGCAAGAAAAGAACATCAGTATAGACTCCTGCTGGTTTGATGCCCCCGTACGTATGATAAATCAGACGAACACCCTCATCGTAAAAATAAAAAACCACAGTGATGATCCAGCTGATAATATCCGACTTTCACTTCAGCATGATGGACAAACAAAACCAGTAGGAACACTTTCGATTCCGCCAAGATCCTCCGTTACGGATACCGTAAATATTACAATCCTTCGAACGGGCTGGCATGAAGCGGTTTTGAATATCACCGATTATCCTGTTCAGTTTGACGATAAATTCTACTTTACTTTTAATGTAGCAGAAGAGATAAATGTCCTCGTTATCAACAATGGCCAAAGCAATAAATATCTGGATGCGGCTTTTGCAGGGGTAGACTATTTTAAGATTACCAATCAAAATACCAACGCACTGAATTATGCCTCTTTCTCCGATTATGAATTGATTGTAACAAATAGCTTACAAAATGTTTCTTCCGGCCTTTCTGGCGAATTGAATCAATATGTAACCAACGGAGGCAATCTTTTGGTCTTTCCAGGTGCAACTGCCGATGCCAATAGTTATCAAAATTTCCTAAGTAGCTTTCGGGCAAATGAATTACAAGCTTTTGAAAAAGAGCAAAGGGAGGTTTCTCAAATTAATACAGAGGAATTCATCTTTAATGATGTTTTTGAAAATAGAAATAACAATCTAAAACTTCCAGTAACCCAAGGGAATTATAAGCTAACCAGTTTCAATAGCCGTGGCGAAGAGGCATTGTTACGCTACCGAGATGGAAGTACTTACTTGGCTAAATACAAAAATGGTCAGGGACATCTCTACCTCTGTGCCGCACCACTTGGCGAAGAATTCAACAACCTAGTCAGAAGTGGAGAAATCTTCATTCCAATGCTATATAAAATGGCCATTTCTACAGCCAAAGATCAACAAATTGCTTTCACTATAGGCAGAGACGACCTCATTGAAGCAGATAATAAAATCAGTGGCAATGAACTGGTTTACAAAATGAAAGGCAAGACAGAAGAATTTATACCCCAACAAAATGTTATTGGTCCAAAAGTATTGTTAGGCGTAAATAATCAAGTGTCAGAAGCGGGTTACTACTCGCTCTTTCTCAACGAAGGAGAAGAATTGGCTGATTATGCGTTTAATTATGATCGCAAAGAATCTGACCTCGCTTATTTCAATGAGTCTGATCTTGAAGCCCTTGGGAACAATCGCATCAAGGTTATCCAAACCAATAGCGCTACAGACCTAACCCCATTGATCGGAGAACGGAGTAGGGGCGTTGTTTTATGGCGTTGGTTTTTGATAGCGGCCTTGTGCTTTTTGTTGGTAGAGGTCTTGTTGTTGCGCTTGTGGAAGGTGTAGTTTTTTAACCACGAAGGTCGTTAGAAAAGCAAAGGTTTTACCGCAATGGTGCGAGACACTAAGCTTGATTATCCAATAAAAGAAACCCTTAGCGAGACCTTTGCGTTTCTTTGCGACCTTTGCGGTTAACAAAAAATCACTAGAAACCCCTCATAAAATCCTCACCAAAAACCACTTCCAAATTCTCCACCAAAAAATCTACATTCTCCCGACTAAAACACATCGGCGGCTTGATTTTCAATACATTATGCAAAGGTCCATCCGTACTCATTAAAATCCCGCGCTCTCGCATTCTGTTGGCCAGATAAGCCGTCTGTTCGGCCGCAGGTTCCAAAGTTTCTCTATCTTTTACCAATTCAATACCTTGAAAAAAGCCAACTCCCCGTATATCACCAATGATGGAAAAGCGCTCTTTTAAATTTTGTAATTTTGTTGTTAAATATCCTCCCACCTTTTTTGCATTCTCTTGCAATCCTTCCTTTTCAATTACCTTCAATACTTCCCGACCAATAGCACAAGAAACAGGATTTCCACCAAAAGTATTGAAGTACTCCATTCCATTGGCAAAAGCCTCTGCCACTTTTTTTGTGGTAACAACTGCTGCCAGCGGATGCCCATTGCCAATCGGTTTACCCATCGTAACAATATCAGGAACAACGTTCTGCAATTCAAAAGCCCAAAAATGATCTCCCGTTCTGCCGAAACCAACCTGTACTTCATCCGCGATGCAAAGACCGCCTTCTGCGCGAACCATTTCATAAACGCTAGAAAGGTAGCCTTGAGGTAGCATTACCTGTCCTCCACAACTCAGTATACTTTCTGCAATGAAACCAGCAACATTCTGCCCCTCTTTTTTTATTTTTTCAATGCCTAACTTTGCATGGTTTGCGTATTGCTTTCCTGCATTTTCCTTTTTGTAAAGGCCCCGATAAACATCAGGCATTGGAAGGATGTGCGTATGAGCTGGAGAACCCTTTCCTCCTTTACCATCAAATTTATAGCTGCTGATGTCAATTGTACCTCCTGTATTACCATGATAGCCTACTTCAAGCGCAAGTATGTCTTTTTGGCCACTGTATACTTTGGCCATTCGAAGCGCGAGTTCATTAGCTTCCGATCCGGAATTGACAAAATGAACGACTGATAGTTCTGGAGGAAAGGTGGATGACAATTCTTTTGCGTATTCGGTAATGTTGTGATGGAGGTATCTGGTATTGGTGTTTAGGACAGCTGATTGTTGCTGAACGGCTTTCACTACATCAGGATGTTCATGCCCAACATGCGCTACATTATTAACCGTATCGAGATAGCGACGACCATCTATGTCATAAAGATATTGGCCAAAGCCTCTGACAATATGCAATGGCTTTTGATAAGAAATGCTCAGGCTTTTGCCTAAGTACTGACTACGAGCTTCTAAGATTTGTTGACTATTTAGTCTTTCGTGTTTGTTTTGTATTTCTTTTGTTATTTTATTTTTGAATCGGTCTAGTGCCTCTGATCGTTGGGCGGGCTGAAGCTCCCCTTTAGGGGCTGGGGGTTGCGCAGGCCTTATGGGGTTTGTCAAGGGAGCTGTTATTTTTTTCGACAGAAAAGCTCTAGTTAAAGAAAAAGGATCAGGACAAATGCTTAGCCAGACGTCCTTCTCTTTCGGGAAAGCTACTCCGGGGAAATCACCCTCTTGACCAAGTAAATCCAGTATAATTTGAAAGTGTAAATGCGGTGGCCAATTACCATTCTCAGGAGGACTGCCGATGCTTGCAATGCGTTGTCCTTTCTGAATAGCTGTTCCTTTTTCTAGGTTAGTTAAAGAGTCTAAAGAAAGATGACCATAAAGACTGTAAAAGATAAGTTCTCCAGAATCTTCTGTCGAAACCCTATGTTCCAGAATGATTGTCGGCCCATAATTACAATCTCCTTCATTGTTTGCAAGACTATGCACTGTTCCATCTAAAGGAGCAAAAACTGGAGTATTCGCCCCCATCCAAAAATCCATCCCCAGATGAACCGTTCGCCACTCCGCTCCAGAATTTCCATTTACCTGATAAGCGTCTGAACTATAAAATGGCCGGGTTTCATTATAACCACCAAAACAAATTGCCGCCTCTTGATCTTCTAAAAAACGATTGATTCTACGGTCAAATTTCTGGACTTCATTGAAGTTGGTGTTGTTGCCTAACTCAAGGCTTCCCACGCTTAAATCAATTGGAATGGCCTTTCCTGCTGAGAAATTTACGATAGGGGCAAAGTTTTCCTTTTGGACATCTATCCATTTTTGAAACGTTGCTTTTTTAGGGCAAGGTTCCCATCCACAAGCGGATCTAAAAGTATAATGAGCCAAAGTCGGAGAAATAGCTCTCCATTTTTCTAACAATGCCCATGCAGGTTTTTCACTGATGACTAAGTATTTATTATCGGGTTCCTGATGCTTGTTCCAAGCGGCGTTTGCTACGGTTATCATGAGTCGGGCGGAGATCATGCTGTATAATACTTCAACTTCTTTTTCTTCTAATGGAAAAACGGTATGAAAACCACGGACTACCTCAGCTGCTGCTGCCAAAGGGTTTGGGAAATACATCGCTGCATAAGCACAAGGAATAGCGAGTTCGTTTATCGTATGAGTATACAAAGCATCACCAAAATCAATAACACCACTGATTTTCGGTGCTATTAAATTATTGTCCATTAAAAGGTTGTGCTCATGGGCATCATTGTAGTTGACTGACTTTCGGAGGTGGACTAATTTAGGTAAAGTTTCTTGCTCAAAAAGATTCCAAAAGTAGTTGGCGATGTCTTTTTGTTTGTTTTCGTGAATGTATGGTTGGTGTTTTTTGGAATGTAAGGTTTGACTGGGAGTCCATTTGTAAAAACGGTGCGCATGTGGGTGATCGAAGTCGGCGAGGGCCAAGGCAAATTGTCCGGCGCAGGTTCCCCAACCTCTCAAGACTTCCGGACTACGTGGATTTATATCATCTAACATTCTACCTTCAACCCAAGTTTGCAAACGCATCCAGCGGTCTTGGTTTTGCTCATCTTTTATTTGTTGGAAAAGACCTCCGTTTAGCGCTGGAATCAGTGTTGGGATTTGATAAGGGAATTTTTTATTAGAAAGGTGATTTAAAATTTTGGCTTCACAATCAATGGCGGTTTCTGTTTCTTCTGGTCTGCTTATTTTTAGGGTGTATGTTTTCCCAGACTCCGTTTTTAATTTGAAATTGAAGTCAACTTCCCCAGGGAGCTTTTTGGCGGTTGTTTTTAAACCATAGTAGGTTTGGGCATATTTTTCTGCTTGTGTGATGGAGATGGAGAAGTGTCGAAAATTGCTGGACATGCGATGTTGTATTCTGTTCAGTGAAATTGAAAGGATAAATATAGGCAAATACCATATGCCTAGTGATTAAAGTAGCATAATAAGAAATTAGCTTTATTTCAACGTTAAGAATTATTTCAAAAACCTTTGTCTCCCTAATACAGAATCCCTACTTTTGCTCCCACAAAATAAGAATCCATGCTCCTCATAAAAAATGCAAAAATCATCGACCCCGCTTCCAAGCACCACGGTAAGCAGCGCGATGTATTTATCCGCAAAGGAAACATAGAAGACATTCAAACCAACATCTCGATCCTCAGAGCAAAGGTGATAGAAGCAAAAGGAGCCTGCCTTTCTCCCGGTTGGCTGGATGTAGGAGTACAAGTTGCTGATCCTGGTTTTGAACATCGGGAAGATATTTACTCCGTTACGGCAGCAGCAGCGGCAGGTGGGTACACTGGCATCGTTTGCCAACCGAATACCCTGCCAGTGGCACATTCCAAGTCGGAAGTCATGTATTTGAGAAACAGAACGAAGGAAGCACTTGTTGATTGCTATCCAGTGGGTGCAGTGTCCAGAGATTGTGCTGGAAGTGATTTGACGGAAATGAATGACATGTTCCACAATGGAGCCATTGCTTTTTCTGATGGGAGAAAACCGATTCAGGATAGTGGCTTGATGAAACGCGCCTTGCTTTATGCGAAAGGTTTTGATGGCGTGATTCTTAATCAGCCACAGGACAATAGTTTGGCAGGGAAGGGACAAGTACATGAAGGACTCGTAAGCACCATGTTAGGAATGAAAGGAATTCCAGCGCTCGCAGAAGAAATGATGGCGCGCAGAGATATTTATTTGACAAAATACACAGATTCTCGTTTGCATCTCTCCAACATCTCTTGTACCAATGTGGTAGCCATGGTTAAAGAAGCTCGTCAAGAAGGTTTAAAAGTAACCAGTAGTGCAGCAGTGATGAATTTGATTTTTGAAGACGAAGTGATGCATTCTTTTAATACCAATTATAAAGTCTTGCCTCCTTTGCGAGAGAAGAAAGACATTAAAGCTTTGTTGAAAGGATTGAAAAACGGTAGTGTTGATTTTATTTCTTCTAACCACAATCCACAGGATGAAGAATCCAAAAAAGTAGAATTTCCTTACGCTGATTTTGGAACCATCGGTTTACAAACCACTTATGCTTTATTGAACACTTATTTGGGAGATCAGTTTTCACAAGAGGAAATCGTACATTGGCTCTCACTAAATGCCAGAGCGATCTTCGGATTAGAAGTTCCTAAAATAGAGTCAGGAGCGGCTGCTAATTTTACCTTATTCCATCCCACTAAAAAATGGACCTTCACCAAAGAGTCCATTTTATCCAAATCTAAAAACAGCCCTTTCATCGGACAGGAGTTTAAGGGAAAAGTCATGGCCATTGGAAATAAAGGCTTAGTTGAAGAATTTGGAGGGTAAAAGGTAGATAAGGTTTTCCCAGTTGTGAATTGTCGTGAATTATGGGGGAAGAAGTAAACCTCATCCACTTTATATACCCAATCCACCTCATCTACCAAAAACCAGCTTTCGTCCTAAAAATTTCACCAACACAAAAATATACCTCATCTTAGGGAGCGTAAATATTCTTTCACTCAAAACAAAAAACATTATGTCAACCTTAGATGATGATTTCGGATACATTGATCCAAGCACAGTAAAGCCTTGGCCAACGGCCCTACGATATGGTGGCCTTGCTGCTGTTATTTCAATAATCATAGGATTATTGATGCATTTATTGGGACTGAATGATTTTGAGGCAGAAGCTATCGGAGAACCTACATTATTGGGGCGTTTGGTCCAATATCTCAGTTACGCCATTTGGATCGGTGCTATAGTAATGGCTATTAGAGCCCACAAAACAGAGCTCGGCGGCTATATTTCTTTTGGAAGAAGCTTTTTAACTGGTTTTGCAACGATTCTAGTTATGGGATTGCTTTCGGCAGTTTGGACGTACTTTTTCTTTACCATTCTTGAACCAGAAGCATTGGATATTTTATTGGAAGGAGCACTAAGCCAAATGCCTGAAGACCAAGCTGAAGAGGCAGAAGACTACATGAAAATGATTTTCACTCCTGGCGTCATGGTCGGAATGGTAGTTTTGATGTCTTTAATAGTGGGATGTATTGTATCATTAATCGCGGGCCTCATCATGAAGAACGATCATCCGAATGCTTAACAACTTGAACGAACCTAAAAAATACGGTATAATAGCAGGTGTAGCCACTGTTGGCTACATGCTGCTATTTTACATGATAGACCGTCCTTTGATGCTCGATATGAAAATCTATTGGTCTTCATTTCTGATCTATTTTTTCTGTATGTACAAAGCCTGTATTTCAGTTCGATCAAAAAACGACAATGAGATACTGCCTTTAAAGGAAGGACTCAAAATAGCTTTTCAAACCTTTTTGATTGCAAATGCCATTTTCTATATTTTTTACTACCTTTTGCTAAATTTTGTAGACCCGAGTTTAGTAGATTTACAAATGGAGAATGCGCAACAATTACTTGAAGACTATAAGGATTACTTGCCCCCAGAGCAAACAAAGGACATGAAAGAAACTATGAACAGGGAAGGATTTGAAATGACCATCGGTAAAACGATCTACGAATATGTAAAGGGGGCAATTGTGGGCTTTGTTTTTTCGTTCTTAATTGGTGCAATAGTGCGCCAGGATTAAGTACTAAATTACCTTAATAGAGCCCATTTCCCGCAACAAACCTAAACCAAAAATCGTATGTTCAAACTATGGTTAAACCAAATATAGACATCTCAATAGTAGTGCCGCTCTTCAATGAAGAAGAATCACTAAGAGAACTGGAAACCTGGATTGCTAAAGTGATGCAAGACAGTGGTTTCGTTTATGAAATTCTCTTTGTAGACGATGGTTCAAAAGACACTTCCTGGTCTATTGTAGAAGAGTTGGCAAAGCAGAATGAATCTGTTAGAGGGATTAAGTTTCGCCGAAATTACGGAAAGTCGGCGGCCTTAAACGAAGGTTTTCACGCTACACGCGGAGATGTTGTTATTACAATGGACGCTGACTTACAGGACAGTCCAGATGAAATTCCAGCATTATATCGAATGATCACTGAAGAGGGCTACGATCTGGTTTCAGGCTGGAAGAAAAAACGACATGATCCGATTTCCAAAACCATTCCTACTAAATTATACAATGCTACGACCAGATTACTTTCAGGAATTCAACTAAATGACTTTAACTGTGGTTTGAAGGCTTATAAGGGTGAAGTCGTAAAAGCGATAGAAGTCTATGGTGAAATGCACCGTTATATTCCGGTGATTGCCAAATGGGCTGGCTTTGATAATATTGGAGAAAAGGTAGTTACGCATTATGCACGTAAACATGGTGTTACAAAATTCGGTGGTCTCAAACGATTTATCAATGGTCCACTCGATTTATTATCCATAACTTTCATTTCTCGCTTTGGCAAAAAACCAATGCACCTTTTTGGAACAATTGGATCAATGATTTTTCTACTGGGATTTACCTTAGCGACTTACATTGGAGTTAATAAAATAATCCAACTCAATCGGGATTGGCGCAGTGCCACTTTGGTTACCGATAATCCATTTTTCTTTATCGCTTTAACTTGTATGATTTTAGGAACGATGTTGTTTCTTACTGGTTTCTTAGCGGAATTGGTAGCCCGTAATTCCCCAGATCGAAATACCTATCTGATTGAGAAAAGATTAGGCTCCAAAGGCATAAAAACAAAGTCTGGTGTCTCTTCGAAATAGTATTGTTATACTAGCTCCAGCTTACCCCTTGCGTGGGGGGATTGCTTCCTCTACTGAACGACTCGCTTATGAGTTCATTACACAAGGTCATTTAGTAACGATCTATACTTTCAGCCTTCAATACCCTAATATTCTTTTCCCTGGAAAAACTCAATTTTCAGAAGACCCACCGCCAGAAGGTTTAGAAATAAAAGTCAAAGTCAATTCCATCAATCCGTTTAATTGGGTGAAAATAGGAAGAGAGATTCGTACACTTCGACCGGATTATATCATCACTCGTTTTTGGTTACCATTTATGGGGCCTTCTTTAGGTACCATACTGCGTCAAGCTAAAAAAAATAATCATTCTAAGGTTGTTGCTATAGTAGACAACATCATTCCTCACGAAAAACGACCAGGAGATTTTACACTTAGCAAATACTTTGTTGGGTCCGTAGATGGTTTCGTGGTCATGTCTAAATCTGTAGGAACAGAACTTCGTCAGTTTACAACAGATAAGCCAATCAGCTACGTGCCGCATCCCGTCTATGATAACTACGGTGATCCAATACCTAAAGTCGCCGCCTGTAATCATTTAGGGCTCTCTCCCGAAGGAAGATACATTATGTTTTTCGGTTTTATCCGAGCCTATAAAGGCTTGGACTTGCTTATAAAAGCGATGGCCGATCCTCGAATTCGGGAACAAAATATTCGTCTAATCATCGCTGGAGAATACTACGCAGACAAAGAGGAATATGAAGCCCAGATGGAAAAAGAGGGTGTCAAAGATTTATTAATTTTAAAAACGGATTTCATCCCTAATCCCGAAGTCCCTTATTACTTTTGTGCAGCAGATTTGGTGGTACAACCCTATAAGTCTGCAACCCAAAGTGGTATCTCTCAATTGGCCTATCACTTTGAAAAACCAATGGTGGCGACCCGAGTTGGCGGTCTTCCAGAAATTATCGCAGATGGAGTAAGTGGCTACATCGTTGATATTGATCCTACTGCGATAGCAGATGCAATTATTGATTTTTATGAAAATAATAGAAAGGAGGAAATGACTAAGGCCGTAGTAAAGGAAAAGGCTCGATTCAGCTGGGGGAATATGGTAGAGGAGATATTTCAGTTGTCTTGTTGAAAGAGTGTATTAAAAGTTTATCCTTTGGACGATGGCCTCCAGAGATAAACGAATAGCAATGCTACAGTCTTGTCATCCTGAGCGAGCGAAGCGAGTCGAAGGATTACAAGAGTAACACCTTTTTAATTTCGAGCGGCCTGCTCTGAGCTAGTCCGTATCGGAACGAGCGGGCTTGTCGAAAGGGGGCTACAAGTCGAGAAATCTAACTCCATTCTGGGAATTTTCAATAAATGGTGTCCAAATTGAAAGTGCAAAACATAACAGTTTAATATTAAGGACTTTGTGTACTTAGCGAACTTTGCGCTCACCAAAAAAATGAAGGCTTCCCTATTCTCAAAAAGAAATGATTATAGAACGGCAAAAGAGAAAACACAACCAAAATAAATGCACAAAAAAATAAAAAATCGGCTACAAGAAGCTCTCCTCCTCAAAGAGAAAATGCTTTCCGACAATACCTTGTTAGCAACAGTCGAAAAAATAGCTATCCAAACGACCAGATCCTTCCAAAACGGAAACAAAATTCTCTTCTGCGGCAATGGAGGTAGTGCCGCTGACGCTCAACACCTTTCCACCGAATTCTCTGGCCGCTACTACCTCAATCGCCCACCTCTAAATGCAGAAGCCCTTCACGTAAATACATCCTTTCTCACAGCTGCCGCAAATGACTTTGGATATAACAAAGTGTTTTCAAGGTTAGTAGAAGCCAAAGGAAAAGAAGGAGATGTATTATTTGCACTCTCGACTTCTGGAAATTCTGAAAGCGTTTTGGAAGCCATAAAAGAAGCTAAAAAACAAAACATGATGGTGGTTGGTTTCACTGGGGCAGACGGAGGAGCCATGAACCAACAATGTGATTACATCATCAAAATTCCATCAAAAGATACACCCCGAATTCAAGAAGGACACATTTTGATTGGACATATTATTTGCGAGTTAGTAGAAGAAGCCATCTTTGGACAAGGCAACAAAGAGGAAGTAAAGGCGAATACGCAGGAGCGGAATTTGACAAAATACCGCACACTATTCCTGGATAGAGATGGTGTTGTAAATCACAGAATACCAGGAGCTTATGTTTCTAAGAAAGAAGACTTTAAATTCTTTGAAGGTGTTCCAAAAGCTATTGCCGAATTGACTCAACAATTTGATTGTGTAGTTATCGTAACGAACCAGGCAGGAATTGGAAAAGGCCTCATGACCTCAGAAGACCTCGAAGCCGTACATGCGCATATGTTGTTGCGGATAGAAGCAGCAGGAGGTCAAATAGATGCGGTATACCATTGTCCAGAAATAAGCGAAAATAACCCAGAGTGCCGAAAACCAAATTCAGGGATGGCGCTACAAGCTCAACACGATTTTCCAGATATTGATTTTGAAACGTCTATCATGGTCGGAGACTCTTGGTCGGATATGGAGTTTGGACGACGATTAGGTATGGCTACGGTTTTGATTGAAGGAAAAGAAGGAGAAGAGGAATTGTTGAAAAATGATAAGGTTGATTTTCGTTTTGGTAGCTTAGCAGACTTTGCAATGTTTCTGTTGTCCTGAGAGTACAAAATAGATTTTAAAAGAGATAGATTCTCAGTACATTTTTGCTACGCATAACTTTGCTCAAAATCTCCTTCCGAAAAAAAAGTGATCCTGTTTTCCTCAATTCACTGCGCTCGCTCAGAGTGACACGGAGACGTTCTTTTGGCTTAGTATTGAGGACACGAGCAAGGAAGAGCAGAATGAAATGTAATGGAACCCACTGTCATCCCGAGTGAGCGACCTTAGGAGCGAGTCGAAGGACGCCCATAATCAATTAGCTCTCTGTATACTTCATCCGTTCGTAATACCTCTGCATTTCCTAAAATAACAAGATGTTCTCGTGCTCGTGTTAGTGCCACATTCAACTTCCGATCCACGCCCTCGTCCGAATGCGAAATTAAAGACTTCAATTGCCGCATATGATTGGCACACAGCGATAATAAAATCACATCTCGTGCGCCACCCTGATAACGTTCCACCGTATCAATTGTCAATAACTCATCAGAAATATTTTGCTCCTGAAGCACCCGTTTGATCTGCGCAATTTGGGCTCGATAAGGAGTTATAATTCCCAAAGAATTTTTCGTAAAATCCTTGTTGTTTTCTTTGTAGATATTTTGGAAGCTCACAATTAGTTCTGCAATCCGCTCTGCTTCATATTTATTAGTTTTGTGGTTGCCATTAGCCGCAGAGGAAGGTGTTGGAAGAAACAAAACGCGCTGTCGGGAAAGCATGGTTTCCATGGGACTTGGTGATTCTGGTAAAGACCAGCCAATAGATGCTACCTGTTGCGCATAACGATCTGTTTCTTCCGGTAAGACCTTCAGCGTTTTTCCATAGAAAGCATCAGAACTAAATTTCATAATCTCCTCATGCATTCGTCCCTGATGACTAAGCTGAGCAAAAGCCCAATGCCAGTTCTCCGCTTTACAACGTTTATACAATCGTTCAAAGAGAGAGTTTCTTAAGTTGTTCAAACCAATTTCCTCCAGCTCCGTGTCTGTAATGTTAGAAGCCTCTGAACTTTGAACAACTACTGCTGGTAATTGTTGATGGTCACCAATGAGAATAAACCGTTCAAATAATGGCAATAATCCCAAAATAGCAGGCTCCAAAATCTGAGAAGCTTCATCAATAATCACCCTGGAAAACTGTTTGAAATGTAGCAAATCTAGCTTTGAAGCCATGGAAGAAACAGTAGCTACCACTATTCGGTGTGACTTAAGCATTTCCTTTAACTCCTGACGGTTCTTTATATTCCGCATCATATTGTCTATCAATCGCTCCTGATAGGCAGGGGCTGTAGAAGTACGTGAACCAATGCGGATGTATTCATTGCGCGCTAGTTTATCTATACTTTCAATAGAAGCACAAATTTCATCAACTGCTTTGTTGGTATAAGCCAATAACAATATACTTTCATCTGTTTCATTCAACAAGTAGCTGACAGTATGTTTCAACATAACAGAAGTCTTACCAGTTCCTGGAGGGCCCCAAAGGAGGAAGTAATCTGGAGCGGAAATCATCTTTTGATAAATTTCACCTTGTTCTTCTGTGAATTCTTTAGGGATTGCAAGCTCTTCAAGTTCTGCCGCTCTCGGAGGTGCCGAAGTTAAAAGTAAATCTTTTTTAGTTTCCGGAAATTGCATGAATGCAAAAAGGCCTCGATACATTCCTGTGAAACTACTGTCCATTAAATCGTGTTCCAAATTCCAGCAGTTCGTCTCCTCAAAAATCCGGGTATTCGATTGCTTATAACGGAGACGTAAGGTGACTTCAGTATCGGTTACAGCAGTGATATTTCCCTTGAAAATTTGATTGGTCAATACCGTATCGCCATGTTTGTTGTAAGGATATAGAATGGCAATATCTCCTTTTCGGAAATTAGCGAGAGGGTGAGTATCTTTCGTTTTTTTGAATACAATTTCTGGAGCATCGCTTTGTACATCGAGCCGTTCGATTTCTAAGTGACTGAGGATGTCAAAACTTTCTGTTTTTTCCTCAAAATCATTGAGCCAGAGCGAAGCCAGACCGTTTATGTTTTGCATACCTTGAACACCCGTTTTTGCCAGCATATGTTCTCGTGCAATGAATGCGGTAAACGCATGGAAATATTTACGTTCAATGCCGCGCATATTTTTATAAACCGATTCAAAAAGGGACAGATCACGAGCCACGAAACCTTTTTGGTTGGGTAGCAAATTTGGTGTAAGCCGTTGAAAAATTCTATGGTCTCCTGTCGCCATAGCCTTTTCTATTCCAACCAGTTGATTTCGAACCTGAATGGCTTCGAATTGTTGCGTCTTAGTGACCGGAGCAAAACGCAATAGCTTATCATCTACCCCAGAGTAGAGTATGAAGTTGGTTGGAGTAAGTTTATTGTTAAAAACAGATTTGATCATTAAGTCATACAACAAGGTTTGCACGTAGTGGTTCTGATTGATGCCCCACTTGTTGGGTTTAAAGGTTTTCCCTGATTTTAATTCTACAATTGCTGATTTTAATGGATCTTCCGGATCAAGATAGAAAACATCCAAACGTCCTTGTAGTCCGTAATTATTGGTGTAAAAACTAGGTTCTAAAAAACAGTCTTCGACTTGTACTTCTGATTCAGAAAACCCTTTTTGAACCATTAGCTTTAAGCTCAAAAAGTGTTTTTGCGCCTTAGACATTATTTCCCTGATTTCCCGATCCTCCAAAACAGTAAAGGCCAAAGGATTGAGTTGAAAAACTTTGGGAAATGTCTCCTTAAACGTAGCCTCTGGATTGTTCATTAATTCATCCAAAAAGAAATTAGCAATGTTTCCGATCATCAGTGGAACAGAAGTCGTAAAAGGCAGAAATTTTTTCAATAAGTAGAGTAGGGGCTCTGCACCAAAATCTTTGAAGCATTCTGCCACCGCTGAAACATCCGTAAGGTAGTCCGGCTCAACAACAAATGCACGTGGCCGAAAAACGTTATCTTTCCCAATTTCAATATCCAGCAAATTGATAATGATCGGTAAGTCAAAATATTGTTGAATAAAACGAATACTGGCGTTGAAGTTTTCATTCCGATCAGCGATATTGTATTGTACCACGATGTCCTGCTCGGCATGTTCCTCTGCTCTGGCAATCATCTGATGAGCTGTAGTATCGATTTCCAGAACTGCAACCCGAAGCATGGGAAGAAACTGTTGAATTTCTGTTGGACTCGTTTTGTAAAAACCGTCTGGCGGCAACAAGTCTCCAACTTCTTTAGGAATGGACTGGTCGTAAATTCGTGCAATGGAAGTAGCAAGGGCTTTTAATCCAAGGGGATATAGCTGCAAAGGTGGAGCACTATCGTCGTTTTTTCGGAGCAGTTGCTGTGTTTGTTTTCTGAATTCGTGTACATAGAATTGCAACTGTCGGCTTAGATTAAATTTATGTCCTGCATAAGCCACCCGTGCAAACAGCGTCGTAAACTGCACCTGTTCTTCCCCAGTAGCTTCCACATAGAGCCGATTCATGAGTCGGTAAAGCGCCTCTGTTTTTGCGCGGTCGTTGAGTTCGTCCTTCTTAGTTACTTTGACCAATTCCCTGAAAAAGAGACGAGCCAGTTCTTGTTCTTTCATAGACGGTAAAAATAGGACTAATTCCGCTTTATTTCTAAGGAGTTAGAGAATAATAAAACCACGAGCTTTGTTGGCTTTCAGAAACCATTCTCTGCTCCTTGCCACCTCACGGGTTTCCGAAAACCACTACCGTTCCAAAATCCATTTTGTCATCAACTCTAAGGCTTCCGGCGCAAAGGTCTGCTTCAGCTCGCCATATTCAGAAGGTGCGCCCGTTTCAGATTCCTGAAAAAGATGATTGAGCCCTTTCAACTCTTTTGTCGTGTAATCCTTGCAAGGCCCTGCTTCCAGTGCAGCCGCTATCGCGGTCAGGTTTTCCTTGGGAGCCACCTGTAAATCTTTTTCCCCATTAATGGCTAACACAGGACAACTTACTTGTTTCAAATAGGTACTTGGTTCGTATTTTAAGAAATACTCCATCCAAGGATTAAACATCTGAGCTTCGATCCCTGCGTAGCTATCTTCGAAAGGACCTTGTTCTTTCTGGTCTTCTTTTGAAAGTGATTGATATTCTTTTTCCAGCATTGCTCTTAATGCTGTTTTCCTTTCTGCTGTACTTCCTTCACCAGTCACGATAGCGTATATTTTTTTGTTGACTCGGTTTCCCTCTTTGATGTCTTCGCTCGTTTCGCCCATAGCTTTCGAAATGAGTTCTGATTGCAGTAACAATAAATCTACAATGTTTTGCCCAGGGCCAGCCATTAACACGAGAAAAGCATATTCATCAGAGCCAGCAGCAGCAAGAGGGGCGACCATTCCGCCTTCGCTGTGTCCACAAAAACCGATTTTATCAGGATTGATTTTAGGGTTGTATTTTAGAAATTTAACTGCAGCGGCAGCATCCGTAGCAAAGTCGGCAGAAGTTGCTTTAGAGAAATCGCCTTGTGAGTAAGCAACGCCTCTGTCGTCATAACGTAAGACGGCTATTCCATTTCTACTAAAGTGATCTGCTATAATCCAGAAGGGTTTATGTCCCATTAATTCTTCGTCTCTGTTTTGAGGCCCGGAGCCGGAAATTAAAACGACAGCAGGGAAAGGCCCATCGCCTTCAGGCATCGTAAGTGTTCCAAATAATTCGATATCACCAGCTTCATGATTGTGGAAATGCGTCTCCGTAATTTCGTATGGAAAAGGAGCTTTAGGTTCTTGTGGCCGAAGCAATGATTCCTTTTGTTTTGTTTTGCTTAAAAGGAGCTCAAAAGATTGTCCGTTTTGACTCCAGGTACCATTAATGCTGTTTTCATCCTCTGAAAGACTACCAAGGTATTGTCCTTGTAACGCTTCGAAAAAAATGGCCACCTCCTTTTCCTTTACAATCATACTAGTGGCCGGAATATCTTTAGCGCCTTGCATGGGAACATCCATGGTAGAGGTGAACTTGTCAGGCGCTGTTTCTGAAATGTCAAAAGTAAGACCCAACTTAATTCCTTGTACGGCAATGGCTCCTTCCCAGGTTCCGACGAATGGTGATTGTGCGAATGTAGTAAGAGAGGAGAAGGAGGTCGTGAAAAGAATGAGAAAGAGGATTGTTTTTTTCATGATTTTGTTGTTTGAAAGGATTGGGAGAGTTGGTGAATCAAAAGTAAGAAAAATATCATTTGAAGAAGTTAAGAATCGATTTGATGGTGGACATAATGTTCAAGTTTTCGTCACCATAACTCCAAGATATGTTAACAAATCACCTCTGGATTTTGTATCTGTTTCTATGAAAATAGAAAATTTGGCACGCTAATATTTGTTTAACTGTTGGTATTTATTAGTTAAACAAAACTTTTTTCAGTTTTTATTTTTAAAATGATAGAGATTTTATTTAAACTTAAAGTATTGATAATCAATATATTATAAGTTAATTTAATTTTTTAACTATATCGTTGAATTTTCCCTGCTTTTTGAAACTTCAAAACATTAATAGCTGCTTGCTGTTACAGACTTAGAAAATACGTTAAAAATACGTTAAAGTTTGTTAAAGAATTTAACTGAAAACTGGCTAGAAAAGTCCACAAGTCATAACAGTGTAATTAGTTTTCAGCTTGTTGAAATACCTCCCCAAATCATACTATAGAAAAGACAGAGAGCACGACTCTCAAATCGCTAAACTTTATTAGTTAACCATTTAAATTACGACTAGTTATGATGTTATTAGATGTTTTAGCCATCCCAAAAGATGATCCCATCGCATTTACATTTTTTACGGGTTATATGGCCATGATGGCTGCCTCCGTTTTCTTTTTCTTTGAAAGAGGCAGCGTAGCAGGTAAGTGGAAATTATCCTTGTTGGTGTCTGGTTTGATAACGGGTATTGCCGCCGTTCATTACTTTTACATGAGGGATTATTACATGGCGACGGGGGAGAATCCTACGGCCTTGCGATACATTGATTGGACGCTTACAGTTCCATTGATGTGTGTTGAATTTTACTTGCTTACAAAAGCGGCAGGTGCAAAGGTCAGCCTTTTATGGAAGTTAATTATTGCTTCTGTTTGGATGTTGGTCGCAGGATACATCGGTGAGGCATTCAATCCTGTAGGAGGAAGTACATCGCACTCTGTAATATGGGGAGCTATTTCAACCTTAGGGTACATTTATGTTCTGTACACCGCTTGGTTCGGTGAGGTTGCGCAATTAGCCGCTAGTAGTAATAGTCCAGCTATCGAGAAAGGAGTTCGTTCTTTGGCGTGGTTCGTATTGGTGGGGTGGGCCATCTATCCAATTGGTTACATGTGTATGCCTGGTGGTTGGTTGAATATCGCTCTTGGATGGGAGTCTAGCAATGTAGATTTATTTTACAATATTGCAGATGCTATCAATAAAATTGGCTTTGGTTTAGTAGTTTATAACATTGCTATTACAGAGACGGCAAGAATGGAGACAGCATAGGAATTGACGAGTTACTCAGAATAACGAAATTAGAGGAGGTACGGAATTTATTATTCCGTACTTCCTCCAATATAAAAACTCAGTACTATGAAATTTACCAGTTTTCTCTTTATCTGTGGATGGTATTTTGCATTAATATTTTTTGTACATCCAGAGTTTGCTAGTGTAAACGTTCAGCTTATTGTAGCTGCTACGCTGATTTTTTCAGTTGGTATTCCGCATGGTGCAATTGATCACATAATCTTCCTGGAGGAAAATGAAACATCCTCCCCGTTTTATTTCTACCTTTTTTACTTTAGTTTGATGGGAGCATATATAATTGCTTGGTTGTATCTGCCGCTGTGGAGTCTCTTGTTTTTTCTAGTACTTTCCGCTTTCCATTTTGGGCAGTCTCAATTCTCCGATATAAAGGATAATTCTAAAGCAGTTTCCAGAATACTGTATTTCTCATGGGGGGTATCCATCCTTTCCGGTTTGATATTGTACCAACCTGAGGAACTGGATTTAATTTTTTCAGCCTCTCCAGATCTTCAGTCTTTCCTTGTGTTATTTGACAGCGAAATATATGCTGTTTTACTGCCACTCAGTACGGTTGTTACTGTATCTATCCTGCTTTTTTGGTTAAGGAAAGGAGTTATTTCTTCGCATCGTTTTTTCATGGAGGTCTTGCTTTTTCTTTTGATTCATCTTTCCTTTTTTACTTTACCAATTGTTATTGGGTTCACGCTTTATTTCGTCACCTTGCATTCAACGAGGGTATTAGTAGAAGAATTTGATTACTTAAAAGAAAGAAGAAAAGCCTTTAACTTCCAGAAATTTCTCCAAATCCTTTTGCCTTATTCTTTGGTAAGTGTATTGGGAACAGTCCTACTATTGGTTGCTAGCCACATTAATTGGATCTCAATTTCCACTGTCTTTCTGGGAATAATTCTCATCTCTATTTTGACTCTACCCCACAGCATTGTAATGGATGGCTTTTATCGCAAGATTACAAAGGGATAAACAAAAAGCCCCAACTTCCAATAGGAAATCAGGGCTTTTTTAGCTCAATGAAAGGAGTGAATTACTTACCGCCTTTCAATTCTTTTTGCCATACGGTCAACTTATCCCAGTCGCCTTTAGCAGCCATTTTGGCTTGAGCAGGCCAGGAAGAAGGGTTGTGCATGGTGTATCTTGGGCCAGCAGCTTTAAGGATTGCCTTCAAAGTAGAAACCTTTGTTTTAGACAATACAGACCAAGTCATGATACCAGCTTCGTTGAACATCTTTTCGATTTTCGGTCCGATGCCTTCGATTTTCTTCAAGTTATCTTTTGTAGATTTTACAACTTTTACTTTTTTAGCCACCACTTTTTTAGCAGTTGCTTTTTTAGCAGTTGTTTTCTTAGGTGCAGCTTTTTTGGTAGTTGCTTTTACAACTTTCTTAGCGGCTACTTTTTTAACGGCCGCTTTTTTAGCAGTAGCAGTTTTTCTTACAGGCTTACGAGTAGTCATGCTTTCACGAACGAATACAACAGAGTTGTCGATGCCGTCGTATGGGCTTTGTACGTAGTTGTCAGCGTTCCAGTCATTTTCCCAAACAGTGTCGTTTACGAGGTAACGGAACTGGTAGTCACGACCAACAGGTAACTCAACTACAGCTTTGAATTCGTTCTTAGCTGCTTTCATTGTTACGGCATTGGTAGGATTCCATGCGTTGAATTCACCGAGTACTTTTACATTTTTCGCACCAGCAACGGCGTTTTTTGGTAAAGTGAAAGTCACCTTACATTTTGATTTACTGAATTGTTTTTTCAGGCTCATTTTAATAGATATTTAATTGACCAAACTATATTAGAAAAATAAAATTGCAAAAGGGACGCATCATCAGTTTCATCCATGAAAGAATGAAAAATGTTGGTGTTTTGTTTAAGTTGTTACTTAATAAAAAAGGAGAGCAAAATATTCATAGGTTCTCAAAACCACTCTGCACATTCGAACGAAGACATTGCTCGACCTGGCACGTTGTTGTTTTACTTACGTGCACTTCAGATAAAAAGTTACTACGGTTATACTGGATTTTTGTTAATTGGACACAGGCTTTGTTGTATTGCCATTGTTGATGTCCTTTTACTAAACTGAATTGAAATACTGAGAAGAGTTGCTACCTCTTATTATTTGAGCTTTCTGCTAAATCGAGCGCAAAGGTAGTCTTTTACCAAATATTAATAAAGTTTATGCATTAAAAATATGTTAATACTTTATTAAAATTTGGTGAGTTTGGCGGATTAGGTGGAAAATAGAGGCAAAACACTTAGTTAGGGAAAGTGTTTAGTCATTATTTATTGATGCTATTGGTTAAACCTTATCAGAAACTTGATCAGTTAATTGAGGATAATGCTCGTTGAAAAAACGTTAAGACTATATTCACCAATTAACTAACCAAAGGTCTAAAGAAGGGGTTTAAGAACCAAATACGGAATGCCATTGCAAAATTCCACCTGTCAAATTCCGCACATTAGTAAAGCCAGCTTCCTTAAATAGTTGTTGTGCCATTCCACTTCTTGCTCCTGAACGACAGTGAATAACAATTTCATCATTCTTGTTTGCATCATAGTCTCCGATAGATTCTGCAACAGTTCCAAGAGGGATCAATTTTGCCCCTAAGTTGGCTTCTTCATATTCATATCCTTCGCGCACATCAATGAAGATAAATTCCTCTTTTTTATCTAATTTTTCTTTTAATTCCTGAACGGTAATATCCATTTGTAAAACTATTGTTTGATTATGGTAAATGATTTATAAAGACAGAACGCAAGGAGTTCTGTGTTCATTGAGAAGGCAAAGGTACTAAAAAAGTAAGTTTTCGGAAACCCGGGGGTAAGCAAAAGGAGGGTAAGGTTTCTGAAAGCCTATTATTCAATTAACTCATGGCTTTCCGAACTTTTGCCAAATGCTTTGTATCAGCTCGCGAAGTTCAGAAAACCATCTTTGTCCTGAAAATACCTCTACCGTTGAACAATCACCCGCTCCACCTGTGTCAACTGACTAATCCGGTCAGTAAGTCGAATAAAGTAAATACCAGAAGGCAAGTCACTGATATCGAGTTGTTTTGACAACCGTTGTTGAAAGATGGTCTGACCAGAAATAGCATGTAAGCTCAGCTCATAATCCGAGTGATTGCCATTTGGTAATTGGAAAAATAATTGATCTTTTGCAGGATTCGGATATACGGTCACCTCAAATTTTGCAGGAGTTACTTCTTCATTTTTTGTAACTCCCGGTGTTTCATTACCAACAATAGCACGAATCATATAAGCGCCTTCATCAGCTGTATTGAACCATTCAGAACCATTAGCGGAATAAAATTGGTGGTTTTTTGCACTAGGTGTATTTCGATCCCAGCCGATGCGGACAGGATTAAGAGAAGAGGCATTTTGCCAACCAATGTAAAAATCACCAGCAGGAATGTCAATAGGGGTCGGTTCATTATCTAAATTTTCAAAACGGTAGGTTGTGAAACCTTGAAGACTGTCGTAAACAGCGTCTACAAAGAAGGGCTTTAGCAAATCTTCCTCATATTCTGGTTCGGCATCCAAAGAACCTATCCAAACTTTTATGTTGAATAAATTGTCTGTATCTGCTCCGCCATAATGTGGAAAATGAACACTAAAACCGTGGAGTACATCCGGAACATTAGCGTGATAACGAACTGCGGCCCTTGGTCCAATACTGGCTATAGAAACCGCAGCTTCTGCCGAACCGTCATCATAAGCAAAGTAGTTGTCAAAAACGGTAGTATGGGAAACTTGGTTGTTTCTAAGAATGTCTTCAAAAGAAGTGGTTTCTGATTCATTGGGGATTAAAACATAAGTCCGTTCTATTTCTACGAAAGTCTCTCCTGCAAAGTTAGTTTCCATTTCAGCTTTCAATTCATCGAACGCCATAGAAGGGATTGGGCGAATAAAATCAATATTTGCACCAGGAGGGAATTTGAAATCTGCAGGTTCATTAATACTGAATTGGCCTCCAAGGTCAAGTCCAGTCATTATATCTTCATGTAAAGTATTTGAATTAATTGCTTGTACTGAATCAGGACCAGGAAACAAATTACTGATCCCGTAAGAAACACTATCATCCAACTCCGTCGCTTCATTTTCTTCAAAGTGCCAGAAAGGCATACTTGAATACCTTTCTAAAATATCAGAAGGCAGCTTAGTAAAAGCCATATCATCCATTGTACCATCTGGTTCGCCATCGTCCAATAAAACATAGTCGAGATGCCAGGTGTCCTGAATGGTATTGGTATTTCCATTATTGACAAAGCGGAATTGAAAACCATCAAAAAGGAAGGTATCCAAAATAGTATTCTCAACTTCTATCTTATAAAATTCAAAAGGAGGGAACTCATCGTTTAGTAAGTTTTCACCATCTACTCCGATTTGGTGTACCCAATCGCCATTGTCATTTTTGAATTCCAAACTTATAGAATCTCCAGGATTGGAAGGGTAGCTATAGCCTTTATTCTCCACCCAAAAGCTAATCCATAAATTGTTATCAGATGGATCAAAAGAAAAATAACTGGAGGTTAGAAAATCGGCACGGCTGGTTCCACTACCTCGGGGGGTGCCTGTTTTATCCAGCCCATCGAAAGTGGCAACACCAACAGTCGGTGGTTGGAAAGCCATCGTAGCATTGATGTATACATTATCATCCAGCCATTTTGTTTTGTCTGGATAAGGGCCATCGTTTGAAAAATCATCTAGAAAAGGAAAAGGAGCGGGTGCTTCGTTGGTATTGAAGAAATAGGTATACAAATCGCAAACACAATATTCATCACATACTTCAAAACAAACGGAATCCATTTCGGCAAAACGACTGGCCGTATAAGTAAAACAAGAATCTTTACTCAGACCATTATATATAGAACCTAGCAAAGGCATTTCGCAGGGGCGAACTACGGTCTCATCTACCTCGCCCAGTATTTGATAATCCGCTGGGTCAACACAGACTTTTAGTATTTGCTCCTGATCTAAGGTCTGCAAAGGGTAAGTAAACTGTTGATCTGCTCTTTTTACCACCAAGGGAAATTGAAAAGAAAAGCAATTAGCTGGTATGGTATCGGGACAAAACTTGACTGCAATCACATCTGTAAGGCCCAATTCTACTGTAGGATCTGCTTTGTACTTTAAACAGCTGTTCTCAAACACACTGGTTCCGTAGTCAAGCCCAAAACTAATATCCGTAACAGATTCATAAACCTCTATATTATAACAAATGACAATGGAATCACCCGCGTCAACATATAAGGTCTCCCCAGAAGTGAAGGCACCGTCTATATTGTCACAATCGTGGTTTCGTTCATTAGCCGCTCCATCGTCCTTGCCCACTAATCTGATATTTTCCAACTCCTGCTCCAATTGTTGCTTAGCAGCTGTATTTTGAAGAACGGGGTTGGAACCCAATGGCTCTATTCTTAGTTGAGCAGATATATTTTGAAGGAATAAAAGGCAAGTAAAAAAGCTTAAAAGAATGCGCATCAGGTATTTGATATTAGAGTGTTATATTTTTGTGTTTTTCAGGGATTACTACTTTTATTGGTTCATCTCTGTGCTTCGCCGGTAAATACACTTTGAAAAACGGAAAAGAAAAAGCTTTGTTGCTTATTAACAAATTTCAATTTCAACTGCAAAGCGACTTCAACCTCATAGCGCTCATTTCGTAACCCAAGGGTGTATTAGACAATAAGAAGTAGTAGTTGAAAATGTTAGAAGACAAATTTAAGTTTTGTTGTAATTAAACTGTTCAGCATCCCTTTGAAAAGTTCATTAGATGGCTTTGAGGCCGTCTAATGAAGTCCGACGGATCAGTTATCAAAATCAAAACTCCTCATCTTCCTCCTCCGTTCCACCTTCCGTCGTCGGTTTAGTTACGGGCTTCGGATTTGTTGTCGCTGGAGCAGGATTTGTCGGTTTGGTCGTAGTCGTTTCCAATTCTTGTTCTTCCTTTTCCTCAGGTTCTTCTTCTTCTAAATCTTCAATGTTGAATTCATCTTTTCCACAATTGTCGGGACGGTCTTGCGTCAAGTAAAGATCAATTTGTTCTCCGACACGAACCGATTTTGAAGCAGAATACCTTGGAACTTGTTTATAAACGTAAGCAGTTGTTTCTGAAGTGACCGTAGCATCTTTGATAATGGAGCCAATATTCAGATTGTAATTTCCAATGACAAAGCGAGCCGCATCATACTTCTGGCAAATTAAGTTCGGGACAGGCACGGAGCCTCCTCCTCTTTCTGTAACAATGAAACCAATTTCAGCACCTTTTGGCACCTGAATCTTCTTATCCAAATCGTCAGTAATGGTGTCCTTTCCATAAATGACCTCTAAAATGGTATTCTCTTCTAATTTGCTACTGTACTTACGTCCAACTATCCGAGTGGCGACTTCCAGCCTTTTCAATTTTGTTTGATAGGAATAGTAATCATCGCTACCATCAAATAAAGAGGGTAAGGTCGCCAAATCCGCATTCGTTTTGGTAATACTGAGATAAATCTTACGGTCTTCTTTTACTCTGGACAAAGGAGCAGGATTTTGAGTAATCACCATATTCGGTACTTTTCCCGGAAGGAAAATAGAATCATTGACTACAATCGAAAAACTACGACTCTTAGCTTTACGGATGGCATCATCAAGCTCCAACCCAACATAATCATGCACCTGAAGAGATTCTCCATGGTTGGTGTAGCATTGCATCCACCAAGTGGTCGCAAAAAACAACAAACCAAGGAAGGCGAACATACCTACCAGATTTTTTAAGAAGATAAAACTAGTCAGAAACAAAAAGACTTCCCGACCCCATCTTTTCATCTTTTGACCGAAACTTTCTTTTATTTTTTTGTTTTCTGCTGCGTTGTCAACTGAGTTATCCATAGATGTAATTGTTGAAGGGTGGATGGGGTTGATAAGGTGGATGGGGTAGATGAGGTTTCCCTTAGTTCGTATAATTTTGCGTTTTTTGGAAACCAATCCCTACCGGAACGGGCGGGCCTCATCTAGTTCATCTCCTCAACCACTTCATCTACCTTGATTAATTGCGGGCAAATTTAGCTTCAAATTGATTAAAAAACGAGGATGTACCTAAAAGAATGGTGTTTTCTGCTTGTAGTTTGTTATTTATTACTTGGGATTCTGAATGCGGCACTTGTTATGCGATTTTTTAACACCTAAGTTGGTAAAGCCAGTACTATGTTTTTCTAGATGATAAAGTCTTTTGTACCTATCGTTTTTTTAATCACACAGAGAACACAGAGCTAACGTAATTTTCGCGCGTTCACTCCGTGGCCTCTGTGTTTTCTGTGTGAGCAATCCGCATAATGGTACGACTAAATTGCTACTCCTTCTTTTTATTTTTGGTGCTAGATGAATTCATTTGGTCACTATTTCTTAGTGCGGGTAGATTTCCCCTTCAGGGGCTAGGGGCTGCGAAGGCAAATCCCTAGTTACATATGTTTGTTGAACAAATGAATTCACTTAGAGCCTTATTTTTACCAACTCTTGCCACAAAACCGAAAGACTTCATTCTTTATGTAATAGGCACAGTATAGCAGTAGGCGGGAACGTTATATTCGGTTCTGGCTAAAAAAGTGATTATGTTCTTAGAAAAGGCTTTCCAAACTCTAGCATTTGCACAATGCCCTCTCGCGGAGCTTAGAAAACCAGGTTGTCAAAGACCCGGCTTTCGGAACCCCGCGAGTGAGCCTTAGTCCGGCAAGGGCTCTGAAAGCCAGACGAGAAATCACTTTTTCATCCGGTTCGCAGTATAACGGTTAATTCTTAACAGTTAATAGTTGAATTAACTACTTTCGCCCTATGAACAAAGCCATCCTCCGCCTCGCCATTCCCAATATCCTCAGCAACATCTCCGTGCCGCTGATCAGCTCTGTTGATACCGCTTTGATGGGCCGTTTGTCGGAGCAACATTTAGGGGCCGTCGGAATAGGCGCGATGGTCTTCAATCTTATCTATTGGAATTTTGGATTTCTCCGGATGGGAACCACTGGAATTACGGCTCAGGCCTTTGGTGCGAAGAATTTCGAAAATATCATACAAACCTTAGCACGTGCATTGGTTGTCGTGGTTTTGGTGGCGTTCACCATTTTATTGTTACAAAATCCAATAGCTGCCTTAAGTTTTCAATTTATGAATGTGCCTGCGGATCAATTGACGATAGTGCAGAGTTACTTCGATATTCGCATTTGGGCGGCACCGGCTACCTTGGGCATTATTGCCATTATGGGATGGTTCTTTGGGATGCAGAACGCCATCTTTCCTTTGATTATGACTGTTTTTATCTCTGTGGTCAATGTCTTTTTCAGTTATTACTTTATTATGAAAATGGGAATGGAAGCAGATGGCGTAGCTTGGGGGACAGTGATTGCTCAGTATGCGGGATTATTGTTGGGGATTGGCTTGTTTCTTTATCGTTATAGCAATTATGGCGTTCATTTTCAGCGTAAAGCACTTTTCGCTATTGCCGAATTCAAAGGTTTTCTCTTGATCAATAGAGATATTTTCATTCGTACCGTTTGTCTGACCTTTAGTTTTGCTTTTTTCTATAGTCAGTCTGCTACTCATGGATCTTTGGTTTTGGCGGCTAATGTTATTCTATTGCAGTTTGTCAATTGGATGTCTTATGGAATTGATGGCTTTGCTTATGCGGCGGAGAGTTTGGTTGGGAAACACGCTGGAGCGAAACAAACAAAAGAATTACAACAAACAGTGCGGCTGACTTTTGTATGGGGGATGGTTATGGCAGTGGGCTTTAGTTTGCTCTTTTGGTTGTTCGGGAATGAGTTGTTAGGCATTTTTACCAATCAAGAAGACATCATTGCTGCAGCGCTGCCTTTTATGATTTGGATTATCTTATTTCCGGTATTGTCAACACCTTGTTATTTGTGGGATGGAATTTTTATTGGATTGACGGCTTCGCGGGAGATGCGGGATGCGATGTTGGTGAGTATTGTTTGTTTTGTGGGGGCGTATTATGGTTTTCGGGGGTGGGGGAATGATGGGTTGTGGGCGGCGCTTTTGTTGTTTATGGTGGTGCGGGGTTTGAGTTTGTGGTGGATGTATGGGAGGCGGGGGAGTGTTGTTGAAAGTGTTTGAGGTTTTTTCGTAAGAGCAGCAGCCTGCCAGTCTTGTGGGGTTGATGTATATTACTTTGGCGAGAGGCTACGGTTCGTTTGTTTAATTGTTACAGTATTTACCGGACGATCGCAGGAGGCACACTGATTTGATCTAGTAAGCTCCATAATACGTATTTCCACCTAGCCCTTTAAGTAAAACACCGTAGACCATTCCCATAACTTTCTCCCTACCTTGTATTCAAATCAAAATATCAATGAATACAATAATTACCAGCCGAATTTTCTACTTCTTCCTTTTTATCGCTACTATTTTACCACCAACTACAGCGCAGAATATTCTCCAATTAAAACTTCAATCCATTAATGCAGATGGGAGTTTTGGAACAGAGGATATTATTTACGAAATAGTTGATGATTCCAAATTGTATATTGTTCAAGATGGTGTTCGCACAGAAAACTTTTTTGAACTTAAACTCCAACCATTTGAAATAATATCAGGAGCAGAGGGCACAGGCTATGATGTCCTAATAGAGGGGAAACATTTGTTTAAACTGGGGATTTTAGATATGCGACATATGAATACTGAAGAAAGAAAGGCGGCTTTCAAAGTTGATATTCCTATTTTAGTTGTCGCCATTAAAGAAGGAGATAATCCCAGTACTGATTTTATGACAGCAGAAATTATTAAGGGGAAAATAACAAAGAATAAGGTAGATGTAACTACAAATAAGAACAGCGCTGAAAAACAAGAAGTAATATTTCAGCTGCTCAAAGACGAACGATTCACGATGAAAATGAAAGAGGATAAGTTCTATTGTTTTGATGGCGATTCTGAATTTGCAGTTTATAATCTTAAATCAGTCAGTCAGGAAAAAAATGGAAAGGCTACATTGTACTATTACGAAACAGAAGCAGCGGAATATGACTTTATCATTATTGGAGACTTAAGCCTTTTAACTATTCCCGAGCGAAAAGAGTTATTTGAAACGGAAGCTCAGGCCGTTATAGGTTTGAGGAAAAAAGGAACAGATGAAATACTAACTTCTGAGGTTAAAATCATCAAAGGAAAACTTAGTCCTGTTGAAACGAAAAAAGAAAAAACTAAAACCGCCGAAGATATTCGCAATGAATTTGCGAGCTTATTCCAGCGTTTGGAAAATGGCTTTAAAGCGGACATGAAAAACCCAACACGGAATGATGAGTTCACCAGGAATGATTATAAAATACAATTAGCTCCTGGAAACATGAGTCCACGGGATGGTAGAATAACCGCATTTGATAATGGAGTAATATTTTATTCTAATTTGATGCGTAGCAAAGATGAAATAATAAATATTTTGGGATCTTATCCTGCTTCAAAAGGTTATAAGGTAGAAAGCTTAGCTAAAACCAACGATCGGTATTCTTATGTGGTTAAGAAGAATTCTGGAGAGGCTATTGGTTTTTTGAAATTCCATAAATCATCCGACATATGGAGTTTCAATGCAAGCCTACCGTTGGAACATTTAGAGAAAGATATTACTCGTCTTTTTAAACATGCGGAAAACCATTTTGAAGATTTGGATAAAGTACTAGTGGAGGAGAATAAAGATACAAAACAATATACGACTAAATCCCCGATCAATTATACCATAGATCCATTCTTGAGTAAGGTGAAAGGAGTCAATTCCAGTTTCTTAGCATTGTCTTATCGACTATGTGATGTAGAAGCGATAAAGTACCAAATTGAAAAGATGAACTTAACTTTTTCTGGATATAAAAAAACGACCAATCAAGTCAAGAATAATGGGGTAGAGTATGTCTTCGAAGATGCGAAAGGAGAAACTATTGTTATAGAAATTTCACAAGCCACAAATACTCATTATAATACCAATGTATTTATCAATCATAAATTGAATCTTGTTAAAGAAATAATAGCGGCAATTCCTCCTAAAGCGGCGAAGTCTACTTATAGAACCGGTCGAAGAATAGCCCATGATGCTTTCGAAAATAAGGAAGATGTCATTCATCCGGATGCGCCACCTTATTTACCATTTGCTGGAAAATATGGAGGGGATGATTTAATCTCTTTAATGGGAAGACATTATAAAGATCCTGCGATTCAGAATTGGATCAAACAAGCGAATCTTAAAGTTGGGTTTACAAAATTTGAAACGGCTGATGGTGGATTAGTTATCGTGGACAATGATGCCGAAGGTATAGATCTTAGGTTTAGAGAAAATAAATTAATGGCCATAGAAATTTACATCCCAAAATTTAAGAAAAAGCTGCCATTTGGAGTTACTGATGTAGCTTCTTTGAAGAATAACCAATTTGTGGAATTCCGTTATTTTGATCATGATTATAGATTCGATATTTCAGAGAACAGCTATCTACAATTCGAAGAATACAAAGGTAAAGTACATAGATTGCAGATATGGTAGGGGAGACTAGAGCCTGGTTCAATTGAATGCCGGAGTATTTACTGAACGGGTACAGCTGACCTAAACATATCTTTTTACCTGCTCATATTCCATGAGCTAACTAGCGATTTCCCACAATAATATACTTTCGTTACCTAACACCCAGCTCCAATATAGCACCATATATTAGGAAACCCCTCATTATCCACGACCTTCATCCAACCTCGGAATTCTTTTTTCAGTTTTGGCTCTTCAAAAGATTCTTTCTCCTCATATTCTCTAATAATTACTTCAGCCCAATTGCCTTGGGTGCTACCTGTAGGTTCTATTTTGAAATTATCCCCCTTAACGGTAAGGATTTTTTTGGCATTGACTCCAGGAGATTCGCGCACATTCATTCCGTAGTTAACAGTATAAAATGTATGTTTAGAATCAGTTATAAATCTAATCCATGGTTGATAAACAGCTCCCGCTTTTTCTATTTCTGCTAGGGAGGCCCAATAGGAGGGACCACTGGATGTAAACATTAACTTTATAAAGCCATCCTGCTCTTTATAAACAAAAAAGCCAACTTCATCCATGGAGATTTTTTCATATGCCGTTTGTGGGATTGCATATCTAGGACTCTGCCCTGAGGCATCCGTCCATTCAGGGAATCCGAACGATCTTTCTTCTGCGGTTAACAATGAATTTTTATCACCATTTGGAGCATTGTAAAGAGGGAAATTGCATTTTTCACCATATGGAAAACGTAGAAAACCAACTCCCCAGCTTGTATCTTGTGCAACACTAAAAAAGGGATTGCAAAGAAATAGAATTAGTAAAATAGCGATAGTTGACGGATGAATTTGATTCATGAACAATGGCATTTAGAATTTAAAAACAAGTCATGTACGTAACTTTTGCAAAACTCCTTCCAATATTCATTATAAGGATAAATTCGAGTGATTTGTTTGTGACATAATATAGTCCTGAGGTCGCTTAGGTTTAGCGAGACTGTTTCATGAAGTGTGTTAGCGGGCGGATTTCCCTTCAGGGATTAAGGGCTGCGAGAGGGGTGACACAGAGGTAGGACAATTTCGGTGTAGCTAAAAAAACGCTCGTTCTAACTTTATCTCTAATCACCCGCATTCGCTCAATAAATGCTCAGCCATTTAACTAAACCCTCTCATGGCTTCCAGTCATTAAATAAAAATAACAATAAATCTACAATTCAAAATATGCAATCTAACAAGGAGTAAACGTATTAAGGAAGGCAACCTAAGGCAAACTGAATGTGCTACTCAAAAGCCATATTTAAACCTAAAAGTAGAAAGCCTAAGATTCTATTAATAAGAAATGCCTAGCATCCTAACACCAACTTAAAACAAAGATAACAACCCCTTATTCTTCTTTCTCCAATATATTCCTTAATTTTGGTTAACCTTTAAAACTAACACACCTCCCTCTCTTCTGTTTAACACAGAAACACACACAATCCACAATTTAAGTCTGTAAATGCCGCAATGGCAAACCCTTTTTTGGAATAACTTGTATTCCAAAGACTTGACCTTTTGTTTAATTACTATACACCTTTTGAAAATAAACCTTTACTTCCACCAAGTATGCTCAGCGGGTGGAGGCTCCCCTTTAGGGGTTGGGGGCTGCGCTGGCAAAATATAGAACCTTACAATTTATTAACTAACCTCTCTTATGAACACAAGAACTACCTTCAAGCAGTCCTTTCGGGAATGTATTGTTTTATCCCTCACACTATTTATATGCAGCTTTTCTCAATGGGCCAACGCGCAGGAAGGAGGTTCCTGTGGTTTCGGTGACCCTTTTTGTTACATCTCAATAGATACTTTGACCATCCAGGGATGTTCTCCAGCAGACGCTCCTCAGGAATTGTACACAGAAATTGAAGAGGTGTTTGATAACTTGCCACCTAATCCTTGTGGCGAATTGGCTATGATCTACTTACCGCCTTATGTAGTACCAACCGGTAGCGGTTGTATTTTTGATCCTTATAAAGTGGCTCATGTTTACTGCCTTTTTGACGATTTGCCCGGAGATGATGGCTCAGCACCCGATGGCCTTTGGCAAGAAAATGAAGAAGCCATTTTTGGTTTTCAATTTTTCAAAATAGTAGATGTTACGGATCCGATCTTAGAATGCCCGCCAAATATAGAAACGGCTTGTACCATTCCTGATCCTTATCCTGACTTGGCAGCTTTCATCGCAGACGGTGGGGTTGGATCCGATAATTGTGGAATGATTGAATCTAGTTTTCAACTACAAAGTCAAACTTCAGACGGAAATACTTGCCCACAAACCATTACCAGAGTTTATTTTGTACAGGACAGTTGCTTCAACGCTATGACCTGTACCCAATTGGTAATTGTTGATGATGAAGAGGCACCAACCATTGCAGATTTACCAGGTTCCTTAGATGAAGAAGTACTGTTAGAAGACCCAGCAAGCTCTTGTTTCGATGACTTGTTTGGAACACTAACAGTGAGCTTTGATCCGCCTTCAAATCTGATGGTGGTTGACTTATTGAATGGGGAACAATGGACGTTCCCTGGACCTACCGTAAGTGACAATTGTAGCTTTTTCGTAAATGAAGTGGCCCTTCAAAATCTCAGTATTAACACCTGTGAAGCCGTTCTTACTTTCCTATGGGATTTCAGAGATGGTTGTAACAATATGACTACATTTCAACAAGAAATCACCGTGATAGATGTTGCGCCACCAATTATCGTAACGCAGGCACAAAATTTAAATGCCACCTGTGACGGTAATGGAAATATGGCAGAGTTGAATAGCTGGCTGAGTAACAACGGAGGTGCTTTCGCAACCGATAACTGTCAACTCAGTTGGTCAAACAACTTTTCGGGACTTTTCGATGACTGTGGAGCTACGGGCTCTGCCACAGTGACTTTTACCGCCGATGATGGATGTGGACAGACCGCTTCTACTACGGCGACCTTTAGCATTTCAGACACGGATGCTCCAGTAATAATTTGTCCACCGAATCAAACACTTACTTGCTTTGAAACCATTCCTCCGGCGGCGACTTCTGTTGCGGAGTTTATTGCCTTGGGCGGTTCTGTTTCCGAGAGTTGTTCCACAGATGGAAATATTACAATTATAAAAACGCAAACAGATAACAACGGGACAAATTGCCCCGGCGATGCTCGGGTGCATGTTCGTACTTATTATGCGACAGATGAATGTGGCAATCAATCAAGCTGTACACAAACTTTTACTTATTTAGAAAGCTTCGACGGTCCGGCGATAACAAGCATTTTACCAGCCTGCTATAAATACTGTGGCGAATTGGCGAATCCTGAATTGACTGATGTGACTTTTACAACGGATTGTTCTTTTGGGGCCAGCGTTAATATTACAGGACCAGAAGTTATCGGAGCAGAAAATTGCCCGGGAACCATTTACAGATATTCTTATACGGTGACGGATGATTGTGGAAGGACCTCTTTCCCGGTTACTCGTGACTTTATCATTGGAAACGATGGTCCAACTATTGAATGTCCTCCTTTTAATCTAATTCTACAATGTGGAAATCCTAATAATCAAGATTACATTGATGCACATTTAGGAATCGCTACTGCAAATAGTTCTTGTGGTATGGATGTCAACATTAGTTATTCCCCGCAGAACTTCAACCTGGTTTCTTGTTCGGCAGGAACAGTGGTAACTTTTGTGGCAACAGATGCTTGCGGTCGTACCGCTTCTTGTACCACGACCATTGCGATTTTAGATGATACCGATCCAACGATTACAAATGTACCGCCTTCTGTTTGTGATGTAACAGAATGCGGTGGAGATGCGGATTATTGGTTCAATCACTGGATTGATTATATGTTTGATGGATTGGAAGCAACAGATGATTGTTCTGCGGCTGTAATTTGGTCTACCATTCCTGCCAATCCAGTTTTAAATACAACTTGTAATGCAAATGGAGACGCAACAACGATTGTAACTTTTGTTGCTTCTGATGATTGTAACAATACAGTTACAGTGACCGGAACCTTTGTAGTAGAAAATGAGCACCCAGCAGCTTTCGCCAATGTGCCAGCGGATGAAACAATCTCTTGTTTGGAAACACCAACATTTGGACCCGATCCAGAGATTCTAAATCCATGTCAGACGACATTGACTTTTGTGGATGCAACTGATGATTCCAATCCTTGTGCTGTGACAATGACTCGTACTTGGACAGCAACAGATGAATGTGGTGATTTGACGACTTCTACAGCTCAAACCATTACCATAATAGATGATGAAGCGCCTGCTTTTTCCTTTGTTCCAGCGAATGAAAACATTGCCTGCGATGCCAGTCCTGTTTTTGGAACACCAACAGCAACAGATGAATGCACCTCTCCCAATATTACCTTCGAAGACGGTAGCACAGGAGATGGATGCAGTGGAACTTATACCCGAATTTGGACAGCCACAGATGATTGCGGCAATGTAACAACTGCCAGTCAAACGTTGAGTTACTCAGACAACGAATCTCCCATTTTTACTTCGGTACCTGCGGATGGAACAATCGATTGTGCGTCTGCTCCAAGTTTTGGGACTCCACTTTATTCAGACAACTGTAATACGGTTTCCCTTTCGGAAAACGATACACAGACCGGAACGAATTGTTCAGGTTCTTATACTCGAACGTGGACGGCCACAGATGCTTGTGGCAATAGTGCTACGGCGAGTCAGACTTTCACTTATAGTGACGATGAAGCACCGGTTTTTACTTTTATACCTGCGAATGAAACCATAGCCTGCGATGCTACACCAAATTTTGGAACCCCTAATGCTACAGACAATTGTAATATCGTTGTGATTAGTAATGCTACAGAAGAAACTGGCGACGCTTGTTCTGGAGCTTATGTAAGAACCTGGACCGCCACGGATATTTGTGGAAATACAGCAACGGCCAGTCAGACAATTAGTTATAACGATACAACTGCTCCGATTATCAGTAATGTGCCCGGAGATAGTAATTTACAATGTGGAACACCTGTTAATTTACCGGACCCTACCGTTTCAGATGATTGCAACAGTGCGTCACTTAGCCATAATGACGTGGCTTCGGGCGGAAATTGTTCTGGTGGAACCATAGTTAGAACCTGGACGGTTACCGATGATTGTGGAAACACCGCAACTGCATCTGCAACTGTATTCCTATTTGATGGAACTCCTCCGGTTGCTTCAAATATTCCAGCTGCTAAAACGATTAGTTGTGAAGAGGATTTGGATTCATCATTCGGTCCAGAGCCAAGTTTTACAGACAATTGTGATCTGGAAGTCTTTGTAAGTGCAACAGACTTTCCAACGTCGGGTAATTGCGCCAGTGAGTTGATTGTCGAAAGGGTATGGACGGGTATTGACGATTGTGGAAATTCAGCAACAGCTTCTCAAATAATTACAATTATAGATGACACTGATCCGGTTTTCACTTTTGTACCTGCAGATAATACCATTTCCTGTGGAAC